>JAAZDE010000161.1 GCA_012512925.1 Desulfuromonadaceae bacterium | reverse complement strand
TTTTCCACCACCGAGGAGGCGGTGGACGCCATGAAGCGCGGCGCCTACGACTACATCACCAAGCCCTTCAAGAACGAGGAGATCCGCCTCATCATCAAGAACGCCCTGGAGCGCAAGGCCCTGCGGCGGGAGGCCCTGCACAAGAAGGAGCTTGCCGACCGGCGCAGCATCTATTCCTCCATCGTCGGTTCCAGCCAGCCCATGCAGAACCTGTATGACATGATCGGGCGGGTCGCCGCCACCAAGGCCACCGTTCTCATCACCGGCGAAAGCGGCACCGGCAAGGAACTTGTCGCCAAAGCGATACATGGCAACAGCCGCCAGAAGGATTCCCCTTTTGTCGCCATCAACTGCGGCGCCATCCCCGAAAACCTGCTGGAGAGCGAGCTTTTCGGACACGAAAAGGGCTCTTTCACCGGGGCCGGCAGCGCCAAGACCGGCCTCTTCGAGGCGGCCAACGGCGGCACCATCTTCCTCGACGAGATCGGCGAGCTGCCTCCCATGATGCAGGTCAAGCTGCTGCGTGTTCTCCAGGAGCGGGAGGTCCGCCGGGTCGGCGGCACGAGGGACATCCCCGTCGATGTCCGTCTCATCACGGCGACAAACAAAGAGTTGGAACAGGAGGTGGCCCAAAGCCGCTTCCGCGAGGATCTTTTTTACCGCGTCAACGTCATTCGCCTCGACCTGCCGCCGCTGCGGGCCCGCAAGGACGATATTCCCCTGCTGGCGGAGCATTTTCTCAAAAAGATCGGCTCCTCGGAAAAACCGCTGACTCTTTCCGGTGCGGCCCTGAAACGGCTGGTCAATTACCCGTGGCCCGGCAACATCCGCGAGCTGGAAAATGTCATCGAGCGGAGCGCCATCTTTGTCACCGGCGGCGAGATCCGCGAGGAGGACCTGCCCCCGCAACTGCTGCGCACCCGCAGCGAATCGGACGGCCGGGGAGTTCTCGACCAGCTGCCGGTCACCGGCCTCGACCTGGACGAATATCTCGGCAACATCGAAAAGGATATTCTTCTCAAGGCCCTCGAAAAAACCAACGGTGTGCGCAAAAAGGCCGCCACACTGCTCAAGATTTCCTTCCGCTCCATGCGCTACCGGCTGTCAAAATACGGCATCGACCCTGGGGGAGATGACGAAGAATCTGCAGGGGAGTGACTGGTGATTGGTGACTGGTGATTGGTGACTGGTAACTGGTTGCAATCAAGATTAAAAACTTAAAAAACAGTTGTTGGTTGCTGGTTTTTGATGGCAGGTGGTGGCGTATTGTGGTCAGGACGCATAGGGATTTGGAGGTTTGGCGCAAAGCTATTGATTTTGTAACGGTGATTTACGGAACTACTGGGCTGTTCCCCAAGTCGGAAATTTATGGTTTGACCTCGCAGATTCGGAGGTCTGTGGTCAGTATTCCCTCTAATATCGCTGAAGGGGCCACCAGGAAGAACAAAACGGAATTTAAGCAGTTTCTCTATATTGCTCTATCCAGCGCAGCAGAACTTGAAACCCAACTGACCATTTCCGAAAATCTTGGATATTTGCAGGAAAATGAAATCATTTCATTGACCGATGAATTGAACACCATTTCCCGCATGATCCAAGGACTTATCAAATCGATCTCAAGGTCAGTGACTGGTGACTAGGGACTGGTGACTGGTCGTTGGTTTTCGAATTTGATTTTACCAGTCACCAGTTACCAGTCACCAGTCACCACAAGCCGGCGCCGCAAAATGGCATAAGGCGACGTTTTTCAGCAACCTGAAAAATCCCCGCGGGAAAAGCAAGAGGGGATGACAATAAATGAAAGAGGCGGCCCGATCGGCCGCCTTTTTCATTTTCCGGAGACGGAAAGACAAATAAAGAATTGAATGAATTCAGCGTGTTGAAAAATAATTTTGGCCGATTTCCGGACATGGCACATGGTTTGCTTTCTATTTTGGACAACAAAGAGAAAAACGTCGGAGAATAAAAACGGCGACAAAACAACAAAACCTCATTTACCGGTGGAAGAATCGAGCATTGGGCTCAAAAAACCAAACAATCGGAAAGGAGAAACACCCATGTTGAAAAAGTTTAAAAAGAACGAAAAGGGTTTCACCCTGATCGAGCTGCTGATCGTCGTCGCGATCATCGGCATCCTGGCGGCAATTGCGATTCCGCAGTTTGCGGCATATCGGCAGAAGGCGTATAACTCGGCAGCACTGAGTGATGTGCGGAACACTAAAGGCTCATTGGAGGCGTATTTTTCTGAAAATTTTCATTATCCATTTTAAGTATTTTTATAAT
>JAAZDE010000160.1 GCA_012512925.1 Desulfuromonadaceae bacterium | reverse complement strand
AGGAATACAGCCACCACAGCCAGTTCCCGCAGAGGTGGCGTCCTGGACTTCCTCGACGGTCGTCAGATTTTTTTCTTTAATGGCTTTGACAATGGTTTCACGATCAACGTTCATGCAATGACAGATAATCTCAGACATGGCGATTCTCTCCTTCTTTAGGATTGACGTGTTGATCCAAAAGCTTATAGGTGGCCGATGTTTACCCAAAATACGTGATTGAAGGCTAATGGGTTTCAGTCACGTTCTGTCTTAAACCTATCCGATGTTTGAACGATTGAAAATCCACCTTCAATCACTGCTATCTCACAATTTGACCAATAAAATAAAAGGCTTAGAGCTCACTTGTGTTACAAAGGTTTCGCCAAAAACACACTGAAAAAAAGGAGTTCCAAGCCATGGCCCATTTTAGCACTGTTCTTCCTCAAATTGTTCGAATTTTCCCGAGACATGAATTTCAAATTTTGGCCAACAAGCATCCTGTCGGTCAGAAGTTCCGCTCGTTCTCTCGCTGAACCCAGTTCATCGCTCTTCTGACAGCCCAGTTGACCGGCCGTGACAGCTTGCGGGATATCGTCGAGAATATCTCGGCACAAGTCAGCAAGCTTTACCACCTCGGCATCAAGCCATTCAGCCGAGCTGCATTGAGCCGCGCCAACGAACAGCAACCTCATACGTTGTACGAAGAGCTTTTTCAGCGCCTGCTGGGGCGCTGCCAGAGCATCAGGGGGGGTCTGGCGGACATCACCGAACGCAAAAAAGCCGAGGAGGAACTGCGTTTTCTAAGCACCCGCGACAGCCTGGCCGGCCTCTACAGCCGGGGCTTTTTCCACGCCCAACTGGAGCACCTGGTCAAGGGGCGCGGCTTTCCTGTCACCCTGGTGATGTGTGATCTAGATGGGCTGAAAATGGTCAACGACACCCGGGGGCACGAGGCCGGGGATCAGTTGATCTGTCAGGCCGCCCGCCTCCTCCAGAAGATCTTCCGCACCGACGACGTGGTGGCCCGGCTTGGCGGCGGTGAATTCGCCGTGCTGATGGTCGAGGTAAACAAAGAAGCGGGCCAGGAGATTTTCCAGCGGTTCCGCTCACTGTAGGAAAAACAAAACAAAATCTGGCCAGAACTGAAAGGGTCCTTTTCCTTCGGCATGGCCACCGCCGGCGACGGAAAATCTCTCCAGGAAGCGATGGCCGTGGCCGATGCCCGAATGTATCAGGACAAAAAACAACGTAAGGTAAAAAAAGGAGAAGGTTTAGAGCCGGCTCATTCCCCGTGACCAGGCAGAATTAAACGATACAGTCACAAAGCATAACGGCCCGCCGGAATCAGAGATTTTTTGCCCAGCCGAAAGTAGCTGGTATAAAATAATCAGAATAGTCCTCAACCGAATTTTTTGTCTTATTCCCTTTTTTTGACGGTGATTTGCCGAAGGGGGTTTATGGATCGTCGGCCTTTAAAACCCGTTGCAGAAAAAAACCTTGATGTTTCCATCCGGCGCCAAAGACGGTCATTTGCCGCCCTATTCATAATGTTCATGCTATTAGGTCTGGTCGGCAATGGTCTTGCCGAGAAGAAGCCTTTGGAAGATACATTTCCTAACGTTCCAACACCAGCTGGTGCCGGAGGAAGCCCTTCCTATCCCTTGATGGATTGGATGTTCCTGGAGGTGGAGTTAAAGGGAACCATCCGATCGGTTGATAAAGGCTTTGTTTTTATTCATCTCCCGGAAAGGTATCTGCCCAAAAAAGGGGTTAAGGCTGAGGTTTTTCGACCCACTGCGAACGGTTCGCTGAAAAGCGTCGGGATTGTCCGGATAGAAGAGGTCGATGGGGATCTGATCAAAGGGATCATCGATAATGCCTCAAAAATATTTGCAAAAGACATTGTTATGATCATGGCATCCTGGGGTCGGTCGTCAATAGCGGACACCAAAATTCTTACGCTGCGTTTAGCTCTTTGAAATATTTGCTCTCATAGGCTGCAGGCGATAAATAGCCGAGCCGCCTCTGTCGTCTCTGTCGGTTGTAGAAGATTTCGATGTATTCAGTTATCTCTCGCATCGCCTCACGCCGGGTGGCATACCGGCAATGATGGACCAACTCGTTCTTCAGCATCCCCCAGAAGCTCTCGATAGGGGCATTGTCGTAGCAGTTGCCTCTGCGGCTCATCGAAGCCCGCATACCGAACTGCTCAAGCAAACTCCGGAATTCCAGGGAGCAATATTGACTTCCCCGGTCCGAGTGGTGGATCAAGTCGGCCGCCGGTCGTTTGGCCGACATGGCCCGGAAAAGGGATTGGCTAACCAGGTTCTTTGTCATTCTCTCGCCCATCGCGTATCCTACGACCTCTCCGGTGCAGAG
This sequence comes from Desulfuromonadaceae bacterium, assembly GCA_012512925.1. Taxonomy (GTDB): domain Bacteria; phylum Desulfobacterota; class Desulfuromonadia; order Desulfuromonadales; family JAAYDE01; genus JAAYDE01. The sequence continues at coordinate 523 of JAAZDE010000160.1, read as the reverse complement.
GTCCTTGTGGCCTGCAAGATACAGCCAGCCTTCGGCGGTGGGAATATAGGTGATATCGGTCACCCAGATCTGATTGGGAGCATCGGCCGTAAAGTTCTGCTCCAGAAGATTCTCGGCAACCGGCAGCGAGTGGTTGGAATTCGTCGTGGCTTTGAATTTCTTCTTCTGTTTGCAACGAATTCCATGTTCCCTGCGGATACGTTTTATCCGGTGAACTCCGACCTCTATCCCATGTTCAGCAAGGTCGGTCTGCAGTCTCTCGGGTCCGTAGGTCTCACGGTTTCGCTTGTGAGCCGCCTTGATTTCAATCACCAGCCGGGCCTCCTGCTTCTGCCGTGGTGAGTCCGGACGCTTCAACCAGTCGTAATACCCGCTGGTGGAAACCTCCAGAGTCCGGCAGAGCACAGGAACCGGATAATCGGATCGAAGCTCTTTGATCACCGCGTACCGGGCAGCGACTCCTTGGCAAAGTACGCGGCGGCTTTTTTTAATATGTCGCGCTCCTGCTTGATCTGGGCGAGTT
>JAAZDE010000159.1 GCA_012512925.1 Desulfuromonadaceae bacterium | reverse complement strand
GCCGAGGGGTCGTCGGCCTGGGCGACAAAGGCGTTGGCCATGCCCATCGCCTTGGCGCCCTGGTCGTGAATGTGGAAACCGGCTCCGAAAGCAACGGATACGGTACTCAGAAAAAACATGGACAATGTCAAAACTAGAACGTTATTTTTACTCATTATCCCCTCCTGAAAATAAAAAATGAAGGGGATAATAGCTTCCTGTAAGCAAATAAACAAGAGGAATTTTCAAAAGAAAATTCCCCTAAACTGAAAAATCGAAAAAAATAAAAGCATGTTTTAAAAAATTCTATTCCAAGTCCTGAGATTCGGGGGCGAAACCCCGCCGCAGGGTATTTTCGCAGATAATTTTCGCCTCCATGAAGTTCTGCAGATAATCGCTGCCGCCGGCTTTGCTGCCCAGACCGGACATCTTGAAACCGCCGAAGGGCTGTCTGCCCACCAGGGCGCCGGTGATGCCGCGGTTGATGTAGAGATTGCCCACCTGAAAGCGGCGCATGGCCTCTTCGATGCGGCTCGGACTGCGGCTGAAAAGCCCGCCGGTCAGAGCGAAAGAAGAGTCGTTGGCGTATTCCAGAGCCTGATCGAAGTCCTTGGCTTTCATGACCGCGAGGACCGGCCCGAAGATCTCCTCCCGGGCCAGGCGATGATGAGGGAGAATGGAGCCGAATATGGCCATGGGGACATAATGTCCCTCCCCTTCCGTCGGTCCGCAGTAAAGAAGCTCCCCCTCCTTTTTACCCAGTTCAATGTAATCGCCAATCGTTTTCCGAGCCCGCTCGTCGATCACCGGCCCCATGAAATGGGCCGGATCTTCGGCGGGACCCAACTTCAGGGAACGCACCATGCCGAGCAGCCGGCCGAGGAAACGATCGTAGACCGACTCCAGCAGGATGAGGCGGGAGCAGGCCGAGCATTTCTGCCCCTGGAAACCAAAAGCGGAGTGAACGACCGCCGGGACCGCCTCATCCAGATCGGCATCGTCATCGATGATGATGGCGTTTTTCCCGCCCATTTCGGCAATGACCTTTTTGATCTTCCTCTGCGCCGGCTGTAATTTGCCGGCCATTTCGACGATCTGAAGGCCGACTTTGAGGGAGCCGGTGAAGGCGATCAGGCAGATATCGGGGTGGTTCACCAGGAATTCGCCGACCACGTGGCCGTGTCCGGGAACCAGGTGGAGAACACCGGCGGGCAGGCCGGCGGCGGCGAACAGTTCGTAAACCATGCGGCCGCAGACGGAGGATCTCTCCGACGGTTTATAAACCACGCAGTTACCCGCCACCAGGGCGGCGGCGACCATGCCGCAGCTGATGGCCATGGGAAAATTCCAGGGAGCGATCACTCCCGCCACCCCCTTCCCCTCATAAACCAGGCGATTGCTCTCACCGTAATGAAGGCTTATTTTGGTCCCTTTTCCCAGACGTTCCATCTCGAGGGCATAATATTCGAGGAAATCGATCGCCTCAGCGACATCGGCGCAGGCCTGCTCCCACTGTTTGCCAACCTCCAGGACCTGCCAGCAGGCCAGCTCGAAAAAACGCTCGCGGCCGGCCGAGGCGGCTTTGCGCATAAATCCGGCCCGCTCCGCAGCGCTTCGGTCCCGCCAGGCAGGGAAAGCCGCTTTGGCCGCCGCCACCGCCTCGCGGACATCGGACACGCCGGCCTGGCAGACCCGGCCGACCACCTCATCCACCCGGGCCGGGTTATGGGAGATCATAAGATTTCGCGAAAAGGATTCCCGGCCGTTGATGACGAACCCGTAGGTGCGCCCCAACTGGGAACGGACCGCTGACAAGGCAGCCGCCATGGCGGCCCGGTTCTTGTTCAATGAAAAGTCGGGAACCGGCTCGTTGACGAAAAGCTTTTCGCCGCTTGCCGGCGCCGCTTCCGCGGCCCGTTCCTCCTCCAGAATTTCCAGGGGATTGCGCAACAGAACGGAGCTTTCCGCCCCTTCGGCAAAACTGTGACGCAGAAAGGACTCGTTGGAGGTATTCTCCAGCAAGCGCCGCACCAGATAGGCCATGCCCGGGATCAACTCTCCAAAGGGAGAATAGAGCCTGACCCGGCCGGTCAACTTGAGGATCGCCTTGGCTACCGGTTCGGCCATGCCGTGCAGCAGTTGAAACTCCAGTTTTTCAGGCGGAACCCCCAAGGAACGCGATGTTTCCTGCACCGCCATGACCGAGCGGATATTGTGGGAGGCGCAGGCCAGATGACAGATTTCATGGTTCTCCAGAATCCGCCGCGCCTGGCGCTCAAAGGCGGCGTCGGTTTCCGCTTTACGGGTGAATACGGGAACCGGCCAGCTGCGCAGGCGGGCCTGGGCCACTTCGTGTTCCCAATAGGCTCCCTTGACCAGGCGGATGGAGAGGGAAACCCCATTTTCACGGGCCCATTGCAGAAGGTTCTCCAAATCCTCATCGGTCTCCTTCAGATAGGACTGAAGGGCCAATCCGATATGGGGATAGTGGGCAAAGCGGAGGCGCAAACGGCGATAAATCTCCAGGTTCAGGTTCTTGAGCCGGTGGGACTCCATATCGATGCACAGAAACCCCTTGAGTTGGACAACCCGCTCGCAGATCTTGCCCAGACGGGCGAGGACCCCCTCAACCGATCCTTCAAAATCCTCCGGCCGTATCTGTGAATAGAGTGCGCTCGGCTTGACCGACAGGTTGACGAAAGGAGCCGATCCCCAGTCGAGGCCGCTATCTTCGGCAGGGCTCCCGAGCGGCCGCCAGGCGCTGGCGGCCCGTCCCAGGACCTCCACCAGGTCGAGGTAGCGTTCGAGGACGCCTTCCGCCTCCTCTTCGCTGACCACCGCTTCTCCCAAAAGATCAACGGTGAAGGCAAATCCCTCCTGGCGGGTTTGCGTCAGCCGTTCCCCGGCCTCGCGGGCGTTTTCGCCGATGATGAACTGCCGGGCGACGCTGCGGATGTTGCGGCCGATCGCCTGATTGAGCAGATAGTCGCCGAGGAATCCGGCAAAACGCGACCCCCGGCGGAAGATGCCGGGGATTTGCCCCTCTTCCCGGTCGAAATACTCACGCAGGTGCCGGCTCAGCGAATCTTTGCCGGAAAGACTTGGAAAAACATCGATGAAGCGGAAAAGCTGAACCTTGAATTCTTCGTTTTCCATGCTCCAGCGAAGCACCTCACCGATCCACCGGTTCCGGTTGAAAAGAGAGGGCCGGTCCCGCCGGATATCGGCCAGCACCCTCTCTCCCATTCCGGTAATTCTTTCCTCAAGGCCATCGAGCGTCATGATTCCTCCCCGCCAAATGATTCGTTACCAGCCATGGCCAAAAACCATTTCGATCATTGTAACAGAGCTTCGATGAAGGGGACACGGAGCATATGGAACAATCGACCGGCCCCGAAAATTTGATAACACGTGATTCCCCATCTAAAATGAAAGGAAAGGGAAAAGATAGATACGCGGGAGGTGAATGATGGCCGAAATCCGATTAAACAATGAGGAAAAGGAGCTTCTGGTCGAATTTCTGGAAAGCGCGATCGCCGATTTGGGTTCAGAAATCAGCCACACCGATCTGTTTGAATTCCGGGACAGATTGAAAGAGAAAAAAACCATACTCCTCAGTTGTCTCGAAAAGCTCAAGCATTGACAAGGAAGCCAGGGGTGACGGCCCTCTCCCCTGGCTTCCTTTATATCCCGGCAAGGCAGACAACTATCAACGCCCCAGCGAGATCCCCAGTTCCTCGGCAGCCTCGATCATGTCGCCGTGGGGGTCGACGAGATTGAGGGATTCCACTGCTTCGTCGATGTCGACCGAAATCACCGAGCGGCCGCGCAGGGCCACCATCTTGCCGAAGTCTCCCTTTTCAATCAATTTGACGGCGTGGACGCCGAAACGCGAACTGAGGATGCGGTCGAAAGGAGACGGGGTACCCCCCCTCTGCACATGCCCCAGAACAACCACCCGGCTCTCTGTGTCAAGGGCCGCGGCCAACTGTTTGGAAGCCACCTCGCCGATTCCTCCCAGCCGCGCGATGCCCTGGTTCTGCTCCGCTGTAGCCTGGACCACTTGCTCCCCTTCAACAGCGTGGGCCCCTTCGGCCACCACCACCAGGGAAAATTTCCTGCCGATGCGCCGCCGAAGCCGCAGACTTTCGCAGACCTTCTCGATCCGGAAGGGGATTTCCGGAATCAGAATGACATCGGCGCCACCGGCAAGGCCCGACTCAAGAGCGATCCAGCCGGCATTTCTGCCCATAACCTCGACCACGATCACCCGATGGTGACTCTCCGCGGTGGTCAGCAGACGGTCAAGGGCTTCGGTCACGATCCCCACGGCGGTGTTGTAACCAAAGGTGACATCGGTCCCCCGCAGGTCGTTATCGATTGTTTTGGGTACGCCGACAACCGGCACCCCCAGTTCACAGAGGCGCTTGCCGATCTTGAGGGTGCCGTCCCCGCCGACGGCGACCAGAGCGTCGATACCCAGACGTCGGCAGTTTTCCACCACCTGAGAGGAAACATCCACCATCTCGACGGCTTCCCCCTTGCGCACAGGAAAGGAAAAAGGGTTGCCGCGGTTGCTGGTGCCGAGAATGGTGCCGCCCCGGGACAGAATGCCTCTCACGTTGGCCACTTCCAACTTCATGTAGCGGGGTTCGCCCACCAGACCGTCGAATCCGTCCCGGATACCCAGAACTTCCCACCCCCTCCGGACCACCGCTGAAATCACTACGCCACGGATAACGGCGTTAAGGCCGGGACAGTCTCCACCGCCGGTAAGAATGGCAATCTTCTTCTTGGTCATGAGTCCCTCCAGAAAAATTCAGTTTTCGGCTGGCCCAAGGTCGACCCGCTTCTTGCCCGCAACCAGTTCGTCATGGGCCAACCTTGCCGAGCCAAGAATCCCCGCCTCTTCCCCCAGCTCACCGCGCACGATCTTCATCCGCCGAAAGGGGATGTCAAAGGCCCTGGCCTTGATCTCCTTCTCCATCCAGGGACGGATCAAATCCAGGCTTTCCGCCGGCCCGCCGGTGATCACGACGCCGTCCAGATTGAGCAGGTTGGCGACGCTGGCCAACACCTGCCCCAAACGCTCCCCCGTCTCACGAAAGGACTTGAGAGCCACCGCGTCACCACCGCGGGCCGCCTCGGAAACCTTCAGCGAGGTGATATCCTCCGGTTCCAGGCCGGCCAAAACGCTGTCCTCTCCCCGTTCCAGACATTCCAGCGCGGTGCGCACGATTCCGGTGGCAGAGGCATACTGTTCCAGACACCCCCGGCTGCCGCAGCGACATTCGCGTCCCTCCGGCTCGACGACGAAATGGCCGATTTCTCCCGCGGAACCGTCCGTTCCTTTCCACAGTTTCTTGTCCAGGATCAATCCTCCCCCCACTCCGGTCCCCAGGGTTATGGTCAAGAAGGAGGAAAAAATCCGTCCGGCGCCGAGAATGCCTTCCCCCCAGGCAATGGCGTTGGCGTCGTTGGCAATGGTGGTCGGCAGGGAGAACTGGTCCTGGATGGCGGCCGCCAGGGGAAATCCGTTCAGGGGCGCCAGGTTGGGGGAAACGGTGACGGTGCCGGTGGGGCTGATGACGCCGGCGGCCCCCATTCCCAGGGCGGAAACCCGCAGCCCTTCCCGGGCGGCGAACTGGATCAGGTCGTCACACAGGCGGAAAAGCCGGGCCAGGAAAAAATCCCGCCCCTCATGCATCTTAGTCGGGACCTTGTTCAGAACCAGAATCTCCCCCGTCAGGGAGACCAGTGCCGCCCGGCAGTTGGTGCCGCCGAGATCGATGCCGATGAGAACCTCCCCATTCATGGCTTCAGGCCGCTTTCCCTTTCGGTGCCGATGGCCAACTTTTTAAAACCGTACTTGCGGGCCAGATCCATCACTTTAACCACCCGCCCATGCCGGGAAGCCTCGTCGGCCAGCAGGAAGAACGTCATCCTGCCGGCCTCCTCCTCGCCGTAATGCTTCAGAAGCGTTTCCAATTCCTCCACGGTAAGGGGCTCCGGCTTCTGGCTGTTCCGGCTATGGTGAAAGATGGCCCCTTCCGCCGTCACCGAAATTTTGATCTCCCCCTTTTCCCTGGAAACGGCCGCCGATGAGGCGCTGGGCAGTTGAATCGATATCCCCGGCGTTTCGATGAAGGTGGTGGAAATCATGAAGAAGATGAGGAGAAGGAAAACCACGTCGACCATCGGGGTCAGATCGATCCTGGGTTCCTCGGATTTGTGGCGCAGAAAACCCATCTTGCCCCTACCTCGACAACTGATTTACCAGATGAATGGAATGCTCCTCCATCTCCAGGATGATCAGCGACGCCCGGCTGGAAAGATAACGATGAAGGAGAATGACGGGTATGGCGACGGATAGTCCGGCCGCCGTGGTCAGCAGCGCCTCGGAGATCCCCCCTCCCAGAGTGGCGGGGGTGCCCACACCCTGGACGGCGATCACGTTGAAGGCCTTGATCATCCCCAGGACGGTCCCCAGAAGGCCGAGGAGAGGAGAAAGTGTGGCGATGGTGCTCATCAATCCCAGGTAGCGGTTGACGTAGACCGTCTGCCGGGAACCGGCCTCCTCCACTTCCTGTTTGATCTGGTCCCGCGGTTTTCCGTAGGATTTCAGCGCCGCCAGGAAAATCGTCGCCAGAGGGTTGCGCGAGCGAAGGCAGGCTGCCTCGGCTTCGTCCCTTTTGCCTTTTTCGACAAGACTTCCTATCTCCGCGGCCAGGGCCTGAAATTGACCACGCAGACGGGCGAAGACCCAGAGGCGCTCCAGAAAAATGCCCAGGGCCAGAACGGAACAGAAGGCGATCACGTAGAGCAGGGGACCGCCCTTATCAAAAATTTCCATCATCTGCCGTCAATCCTTTCAACAAACCCTGGCCGGCCCGGTATGCCGCATGGCCCATCGAGGTTTTCCCCCGATTCAGCAGCCGCCGTCCGGCTCTTCAAAAGTCTTCCGCAACATATCATAGGTGGTTTCCAGATGCTGGGGGATGACCCGGACATCGGCAAAGACAGGCATGAAGTTGGTGTCCCCCAGCCAACGGGGGACGATGTGGAGATGCACATGCTCGGTGACGCCGGCCCCGCCCACCTTGCCGAGATTGATGCCGATATTGAAACCCTGAGGCCGGAGATGGAGATTCAGAACCCGCCGGGCACGGATCAGAAGATCGAACAGCTCCAACTGTTCCGCGGAGGAGAGATCCTCGATTTCCGAGGTGTGGCGAAAGGGGACGATCATCAGGTGTCCGTTGGAATAGGGGTACCGGTTCATCATGATGAACCCGTGACGTCCCCGGAACAGAACCAGGCGCTGGCGATCCTGATCCGGAATCCCTTTGATGCAGAAAATGCATTCATCGGAATCCGAATCCTTGCCGACATAATCCATTCGCCAGGGAGCCCAAAGCTGTTCCATAAAAATACTCCTTGTTTATCCTCTCGATCTTTTGCTTCAGGTACAGGGGGGACAAGGGATAGCGTATTTTCCCGCCAGCCGATGTCGGTGCCAAAACCGGAAAACGCCGCCCCTCCATACACCCATTGTTGAAATGATAGGGTAAAACAGGGGTGGTGTCCAAGACCTTTTTCCCCGGCACCCACAAAGTGAAGGATATCCGGCGAAATTTCCGGGAATGGAATCGTTTCGCCTCCGTTCACTTCCTCTTCCCAGAATCTGTCGATCTTGATATGATGTTTTTTTTAAATCAGCCCCCCTAAAGGAGCCCTTTTTCATGCGCTATATCAGCACCCGTGGCGGCATCAACCCTATTTCCTTCGAAGATGCCGTCATGATGGGTCTGGCGGATGATGGCGGTCTGCTGCTGCCGGAAACCATCCCTGTCCTGGGCGAAGCAGAGATCCGCGAACTGGCCGCCCTGCCCTACCCGGAGCTGGCCTTTAAGATCATCTCCCTCTTCGCCGAGGACATTCCGCCAACGGTTCTCAAAGATCTCATCGACCGTTCTTACGACACCTTCGGTCACCCCGACATCACCCCCGTGGTCAAGAAGGGCGACACCTACATCCTCGAACTCTTTCACGGCCCGACCCTCGCCTTCAAGGACCTGGCCCTGCAGTTCCTCGGCAACCTGTTCGAATACCTGGTGGAAAAACGCCGGGGCCGGATGAACATCCTCGGCGCCACCTCGGGAGACACCGGAAGCGCCGCCATTTACGGGCTCCGGCGCAAAAAGAACATTAACATCTTCATTCTCCACCCTCACGGCAAGGTTTCCCCGATCCAGAAACTGCAGATGACCACGGTCACCGATCCCAACGTCTTCAACCTGGCGGTGCGCGGAACCTTTGATGACGGTCAGCGGATCGTCAAGGAGATCTTCGGGGATCTCGGCTTCAAATCGCGCCATTGCCTGGCCTCCATCAACTCCATCAACTGGGCCCGCCTGGTGGCGCAGATCGTCTATTACTTCTACGCCTGGGGAAGGGTCAGCCGCCAGACTTCCTGCCACGAGGTAACCTTTTCTGTGCCAACCGGCAATTTCGGGGATGTTTTCGCCGGCTGGCTGGCCAAAAAGATGGGGCTGCCCATCGATAAACTGGTCATCGCCACCAACGAAAACAACATCCTGACCCGGTTCGTCATCAATGGCGACTACTCCCTGGGACCGGTCATCGAAACCCTTTCCCCCTCCATGGACATCCAGGTGGCCAGCAATTTCGAACGCTATCTCTACTTCATCTTCGGCCGCAATCCCGCAAAGGTCCGGTCAACCCTGGACAAGTTCCGGGAAACGGGCGCCATCTCCTTTTCCGAAACAGAACGGCAAACCATCTCGCGGGATTTCTCCTCCTGTTCCGTCGACAGGGAGGAGACCATCGCCACCATCCGTGAATTCCATCGTCAGACCGGCTATCTTCCCGATCCCCATACCGCGGTCGGTATCTGCGCCGGCATCCGCGCTGCGCCCCAGGGTTTGCCCCTGATCTGCCTGGCCACCGCTCATCCGGCCAAGTTCAGTGCAGCGGTGCGCCTGGCCGTCGGTTTCGAGCCGGAGCGCCCCCCGTCCCTGCAGGGAATCGAAAAACGCCAGGAGAGATGCCACCTCATCGACGCCGATCGGGAAAAAATCAAAGAGTTCATCGCCCAAAACGCCCTGTGAGCGACGCCGAAACCCCGTCCAACGAAAAAGCCCCCTGAAACAGGGGGCTTTTTCGTTGGACGGGGGGAGCCGAGCCGATCAAAAATCGAAATAGAGTTCGAATTCCATGGGGGTGGGGCGCATGCGGACCTTGTCGACCTCGGCGGAACGTTTGTAATCGATCCACATGTCGATGACATCCTTGGTAAAGACATCCCCTTTGAGGAGAAAATCGTGATCCTCCTCCAGGTAATCCAAAGCCTCTTCGAGGGAGCCGGCCACCTTGGGGACATGGCTCAGTTCTTCGGGGGACAGACCGTAAATGTCCTTGTCCAGGGGCTCACCCGGATCGATCTTGTTTTCGATGCCGTCCAGACCGGCCATCACCATGGCGGCGAAGGCCAGATATCCGTTGCACAGGGGATCGGGGGTGCGGTATTCGATCCGTTTTGCCTTGGGATTGCTGGTCACCGGAATCCGCAGGGAAGCGGAACGGTTACGGCTGGAGTAAGCCAGATTGACCGGCGCTTCGAAACCCGGCACCAGGCGTTTGTAGGAGTTGGTCCCCGGATTGGTGATGGCGCACAGCGCCTTGGCGTGCTTCATGATGCCGCCGAGATAAAACAAAGCCGTTTTGGAAAGGCCGCCGTAGCCGTCGCCGGCGAAGAGATTCTTGCCGTCCTTCCACAAAGACATGTGGCAATGCATGCCGGAGCCGTTGTCGCCGTAGAGGGGCTTGGGCATGAAGGTCACGGTGCGGCCGTTGCGGTGGGCGACGTTCTTGATGATGTACTTGAACCACTGGAGATTGTCCCCCATGGCCAGCAGACTGTCGAAGCGCATGTCGATCTCGCACTGGCCGCCGGTGGCCACTTCATGGTGCATGCACTCGATGTGCAAACCGACCTTCTGCAGTTCTTCCACCATCTCGTTGCGGATGTCGATCAGAGAATCGGTGGGGGCGCAGGGGAAATAGCCTTCCTTGTGACGGGGCTTGTAGCCGAGGTTGGGAAACTCCTCCCGGCCCGAGTTCCAGATCCCTTCAGCGGAATCGACCATGTGAAACGACTGGTTGACGCCGGAAGAGTAGCGCACGTCGTCAAAGATGAAGAATTCCGGCTCGGGGCCGAAATAGGCGACATCGGCGATACCGGTCGACTTCAGGTAGGCTTCGGCTTTCTGGGCGATGAAACGGGGATCGCGGGTATAGCCTTCCCGCGTGATGGGGTCGACGATGTTGCAGATCAGGCTCAGACAGGGAGTGGCGACAAAGGGGTCGATTTTGGCGGTGGCAGGGTCGGGGACGATCAGCATGTCACTGTTGTGGATCGGCTGCCAGCCACGGATGGAGGAGCCGTCGAAGCCAATCCCCTCTTCAAAGGTATCTTCGCTCAGTTCCTGGATAGGCTGGGAGAAATGCTGCCAGACACCGACGAAATCGAGAAACTTGTAATCAACGATTTTCAACTCTTTCTCTTTTACAAAATCCATCACTTCTTTCGGGGTCATCTCTTTTTCCTCTCTTTTGGGATGATTATCGAAAATCCATGTCATTCCGTCTGGTCCCTGTCACACCGCGTCCTCTCCCCGTTCACCGGTGCGGATGCGAATGGCTTCATCCACCGGCAGAACGAAGATCTTACCGTCGCCGATCCGCCCGGTCCGGGCCGTTTCCGATATGGTCTCCACCACCTTGCCTACCAGATCATCTGGAACCACGATCTCCATCTTGATCTTGGGAATGAAATCGACCACGTATTCAGCGCCACGATAGAGCTCGGTGTGTCCCTTCTGGCGCCCAAAACCCTTGACCTCGCTGACCGTAATCCCTTTGATGCCGATCTCACTCAGGGCTTCCTTGACCTCGTCAAGTTTGAAAGGCTTGATGATACACTCGATTTTTTTCATGGTTGGCAACCCTCTCGATGGTATGTTGATTCCGCAAACCGGGCCCCTGCCTTGATCCGGGAAAAAAAGATCATCACTTTTGCTTCGGATAAAAGGAGCGTTGTTCGCCCTTGGCCCCCGATGATCTCAGTACCACTCCAAGAGCAAAAGATTGGCCGAGTATTGAAAAAATCCGAAAATATTTACAACCGATTGTTATCAATGAATTGTTGCCGAAAAAAACGATTTCCGGGAAAACATACCGACCGATTCTTCTGATGTTTTTTCAGGCAGTGGAAACCATCATCTGCCCAAATTTGAGGCAAACCGGACCGGCCTGAGGGTGTCTTTCGAAAAATTGGACGCAGGACTCAGCCTTCCTTGTCCCTCTCTTCCCGGCGGCGAAACAAACGCCATTCCTCCTCGAAATTGGGGGTGAAAATCCCTTTGCCGATGGTGGCGGCAATCTCCCCCGCCGTCCAGAAGCGCACTTCTTCAATCTCCTCAGCGTCAAAAGAAAAAGGACCTTCATGACAAGTCATGAAGGTGCCGACATTTTCCGCTTCGACGTCGTTGCGGATGCGGAAGTGATAAAGGAAGGTCAGAATCGGCTCTTCGATCCCCAGTTCCTCCCATGTCTCCCGCAGGGCGGCCCGCAGGTAATCCTCCCCCGGCGCCAGATGTCCGCCAACGCTGGTGTCCCAGCGGCCGGGCTGGATATCCTTGCCGCGAGACCGCTTCTGCAAAAGAAGATTCCCTTGCCGGTTGAAAACCAGAACGTGAGCCACGCGGTGAATCAACGACGGATCGCCATGGCATTGCCGGCGGGTGGCCCTCCCGATAACCCGATCCTGCTCGTCTACGACCTCGAAGACCTCATCCCCGATCGATGCCATGTTTTTTACTGTTTCCGGTCGAAAAAGGGGTTTTTCCCGCTAACGGAGAGGGGAAGGCCTAAAGCCACCCTGACACCATCTCCCAAAAGCCCCAATTCGACGGCAGCCTTGCCGGCACTGTAAAGAATACGGTTATCGATGCGCAGGTCGGCTGCCCGGCTGACGGCCGAGCCCAGGGCGATGCCCAGATCGCCGCTGTTGAAGGCGCAGATGCCGCCGGCCGCCTGCAGGACTTCACAATTCGCAAAACCGCAAAAACCACAGTTGGGAAGCCCAAGCGGTTTTTCTCTGGTGCCGATAAGAATCAGAACGATGGCCTGATCGACATTGTCCGCATCCCGGGCAAAGAATTTGATCCCATCCCGCAGGGCGATCTCCCGCATCTTGTCGGCAATATGAAATTTTTCCTCGCCGGTGACCACCGCGGTGCGGAGAAGATCCATTCCCTTTCCCTTGGGAGCGGTACGGGCCGCCATGCAGATCAGCGTGGCCGGGTACAGCATCTCATCGGTTTCCATCTCCCGATCAAAAAAAATCATATTTTCCTCCATGGTTTCCGCATATAATTTTTGGTTGCCAAAGGGTCGGCTGGATTCATCTTGATGGCACATTGCCGATATGCTAATTCAGTATAGCCCAATAATATACCCAATCCCTTTTCAAGGAGAACCAAGGAAATGCCCAAAATTCACCCAACCGCGACTGTTGATCCTGCGGCCCAACTGGCCGAAAACGTGGAAATCGGGCCTCATGCTTTTGTCGACGCCAATGTGGCCATCGGAGAAGGCACGGTGGTCATGCACGGCGCCCACATCGGACGTGGAACGACCCTCGGCCGGGGAAACCGGATTTTCCCCGGCGCAGTGATCGGCCAGGTCCCACAGGATATCGGTTTCCAAGGTGAAGATTCCTTCACTATCATCGGTGACAACAATACCATGAGAGAAGGTTTCACCGTCAACAGAGGACACCGGCTCAATACGGTGACCCGGATCGGCAGCAACAACTATTTCATGATCAACAGTCATATCGCCCATGACTGCCAAATCGGGGACTTCAACATCTTCGCCAACGGCGCCCTTATCGCGGGGCATGTCGAGGTGGGAAACCGGGCAATCCTCTCCGGCAATGTCCTGGTCCACCAGTTCGTTCGCATCGGTTCCTTCGCCCTCATGAGAGGGGGGGCAAGAATATCGAAGGACCTTCCCCCCTTCTGCATCTGCGACGGCGGCAACTGGGCGCGGGCCATCAACGTCATCGGCTTGAGACGGAACAATTACGACGCCGCCAGAATTCGCGCCATCAAGGAGGCCTTCAAAGCGATTTTCCGGTCCGGAATGAGACTTTCAGTGGCTCTCGACCATGTTCAGAACCACCTTCAGGCCACCGAAGATGTGCAAAAACTGGTCGATTTCATCCGCGCCAGCAAGAGAGGGATCGTCAAGGGGAGAAACACCCTGGAAGTCGAAAACGATTAATATCTCTGGAAACAGCTGGAAACAGGATCATGGAAAAACTGCCTCCATCCGACATAAAAGACACAGTCCAAACGGAATTCCCCTGGGAACTCTTTTCCCAGTTCCTGCAGCTGTTAAATATTTATCGCAAGAACATCCTCACCTACCCGCCGGGCCATCCACTGCTGGAGCAATCCCTGACCAGGGCGGACCAGGCCGCCGAAAGTCTGTTCCGAAAAGTTGATTTCATCGCCTGCGAGGCGTCACAGGACAAACTCCACATCGCCGCTACCGGTCCCCTCCCCGCCAACCGGGTCTTTACGGAATTTGCCCAATTGCTGTTTAAGCGGGGCATCGTCCTGCTGACCATGCGGTGCGGCCTCGAAAAAAAAGAAATCGGCGCTTTTGCGGCCCTGCTCAACCGAAAAGCCGAGGATTTCGCCGCCCACGGCGCGGAGAAAATCTTTCAGCAGTTCGATTTTAAAAATCTCGAGGCCAGGGAGGTCGACTACAGCCTTATCCGCGTCAAGGAAATCGAGGAGGAGCCGGACCCCACGGACCATAAATCCCCCATGGAAACCATCTGGGGGAATTTCGTTTCCTCCCTGCTCCAAGATCCGCTTCTTTTGGAGATCCAACAGCAACAGTTGCCGCCATCCACCGAGCCCAACCAACTGGCGGATCTTCTCAACCAGCTTTTTCGGTCACCGGAAACGATGCCGGACACGGGGATTGAAAGCAGTGTGGCATCACTGCTGAAAGATATCGCCGAACCGGAATCGGAGGATTTTTTCATTCTTCTTCTGACGGTCAAACGGTTTGAACAATTCATCGCTCTTCTGAATCCCTATCTGCGCCGCCGCTTTCAGCAATACCTGCTCGCCTCGGAAATCAAAGATCTCGAGGGACTGAAGAGGGTTCTTAAAAGCTTCGCCGCAAAAACACTCTTTGGGATTCTTGATGAAATCGAGCAGAAAAATATCTCCGCCTCGGAAAACATCCTGGCCTTGCTGGAACGCTTTTCCCAAGCCCGCAACAATGAAAAAGCCGAAATGATCGATCTCTCGCCGGACATCCCGCTCAAGGAAAAGATCCACGCTTTGTTTCGGGAGGATATCAGCGAACATTACGGTTCCGAGGAATATCGTCTCACCCTCCACTCGCTTCTCAACGACATCTTACCTTCGGACAACATAGACGAAGGGATAAAAAACCTCCTGGGCACCCTTTCACCGCAAAATGTTGAAATGCAGCAAACCCGGGTGATTTTGGAACTTTTCCACCTGAACGACGGTGACACATCCAAGGCTTCCCTCAGAAAAAAACTATCTGAATCATTTACTTTTTTCCTTCAGACCGGAAATTTCTCGGCTCTGGTGGAAATCCACAAATATCTGCTGTCGGCCCTGAAAGAGGGCACTCCGGAAAATATTCCCTATTACCGGGACATGCTCAACCAATTTTTCAGTCCGGAATTCATCAGCGAGGTTCTCGAAACCCTTTCCACCTGGGGCAAGGAAAACCTGGAGGATATCCGCTATCTGATCCGAAAAAACGGCGTCCATTTCCTCACACCTCTTCTGATGCGACTGGCGGAAGAACCAAACCGCTTCCTGCGCAGCTTCATCATCGAAGAACTGATTGTAACCGGGCGGAAGGTGGGACCGGAACCTTTTGTCAGCCATCTGGGTGACAAGCGCTGGTATTTCGTCCGCAACATGGTCACCATTCTGCGCTCCCTGGGTGACCCATCTGTGTTGGGGGACCTGCGCAGAGTGGTCGGCCATCCCCACGCCAAGGTCCGCAGAGAGTACATCCAGGCCCTGCTTCAGTTCAGGGATCCCATGGCCGACACCTTGCTGCTGCAGGATATCAGGGGGCAGGACGAAGAACGGAAACTCTGCGCCATTGCTTTGGCGGGATTCTCCTCCTCCCCCGAAATCAGGGAAAACCTCCTGTCCAGTCTTCAGAACAAGGGTTTCAGCGATTCCGAAATGGAGATGAAAAAACTGACGATCCGAAGCCTGGCAGGAATGGGGCACGCCGAATCGCTTCCCATGTTTCTGGCGATCCTTCGCTCCACCTCCCTCTTGAACGCCAAAAAACTAGCCGCTCTCAAACTGGAGATCATCAAAAATCTGCACCTTTTCCCCAAATCCGGCGCGATGAGCATACTGAACGAATTTGTCCATGCCAGAGACAATGAGCTCTCTCTGGCGGCAAGGGAAACCCTTAAAAAAGTGAAATGAATCCTTCCACCGGCCCATCAAAACTATCCTGTTGCGCGGAATTCATCCGTTTTTTCGCCATGTCTCTGGCCAACGGCACCCTCTATTCCCCCTGTCATCCGCAAGTGTCCCGTTTGTGCGGCAAGGCGTACGAGACGCTGAGACAGGCACTGGGAGAGGACCAGGGGATTTCTTTTCTGCTGATCGATGACCAGATCATCGTGGCCAGCCAGCCCCTGGCAAAAGGGCCTTATGCGGAGCGGGTTTCGCGGGCTTTTAGGGATAAGAAGATCGAGCATGTGGAGTTCATTGCCGGGGTAACGGCAAGCGACATACTGCAGTTGGTCGGCAACCTTCTCGATCCCAAAACCAGTTACGAAAATCTTGCTCCCAGTCCGCAGGTACGCTTCGGCAAGATAGCCCTCTCGGCCACCGAAAAGATGGAGAAGAACGACGACGGGAAAGAAAACAACCTGATTTCACACCTGGAGGATCTGCCCCAGGTGGAATTCCGCATCTTCGCCGAGATCTACGAGAGAGCCAAAAGTCGGCAGAGCTTCTCCCTCAGAGGACTTTCGGAAATGGTATCCGGCCTGATCGGAATCCTGCGTGAAGATCTCGATTCCTTCCTCCTCCTGTCGGCTTTGCAGAAAAAGGACAAATATACCTTCACTCATTCCACCAATGTCGGCATTCTCAACCTGGCCCAAGCCGCCTCATTGAAAATCGAGGGGCAGCTGTTGCATGATATCGGTATCGCCGGTATGCTCCATGACGTGGGCAAACTTTTCATTCCCGAGGAGATCATCTGCAAACCGGGCAAACTGGATGAAAAGGAAACCACCCTCATGCGGCGACACCCCGTCAAGGGGGCCGAGTACCTGCATGGCATCTCCAACATACCCCCACTGGCGGTATCCACCGCCTACGAACATCATATAGATTTCGGCGGCGGCGGCTACCCCCGGGTCCCAGCCAATTGGCCGCTGAATCTCTGCAGCTACATCACCTCCATTTCCGATATTTTCGATGCATTGCGGACCAAGAGGAGTTACCAGTCACCAAAGGATTTACCCGAATGTAAAAAGATCATGCTGAAACTCGCCGGAACCAAGCTGCATCCGGCCCTGACCAGTCATTTTCTGTCGTTGGCCGACTCGGTGGCGATCAAATCCATCGGCGCCGTCCATTCCTGACAGCGACCGTCTACAATTCACAGATTCCTCCGGGGGCTTCCGGGCAGGCATTGGATATCTTGCAGGTCAGAACCACTTCGGAGTCCTCCGACACCACCCCGAAGGCCTCTTCCAGAACGCGGAAAACATCTTCTTTAGCCCCACCAATGATGGTGCTCATGGGGCCATCCACAACCCTGACCCCCTTTTTCTCCAGAACTTTCCGGAACCGGTTGATCGTCGGCGACAACTCCATGGTTCGCAGAGGATAGAGACTGATCTCGGCCTGAATTCTCATGTTTCATTCTCCTTTCGAATGTTCGGACAGAGGGATGCGGGTTTTGCGACAAAACCTTACCGGTCGGACTTTGGCATCTGATCCTGCCCCCAAGCAAGGACATTTCAACTGCAGGTTGATATGTTTTTTCAATTTAAAACAAAGAGAAATAACATTTTTTGCTGTTCTTTTTCCAAAACTATGATAAAAAAACAAACAATGTTTTGTTTTTATGGAAGGAAGCGGCATGAAGGTCAACGCCAAGCCCAATGAGATCAGCTACCAGCTCGGCAGAAGGGTGGCGGCCCTGAGGCAAAACGCGGGAATGTGCCAGGAAGATCTGGCCACCATTCTTGGCCTTGGCCAACCCAGCAGCATCAGCAACCGGGAACAGGGGATAACCGAATTCACCCCTCGGGAACTGTCCCAGGTGTCCCAATATTTTGGCGTCACTCTCGACTACCTGATTCTGGGAAAAGGGGAGTCCGACAACACGTCCGAGTCGACCCGCATAGCCCGGCAGATCTTCAATCTCGCTCAGCAGTGCAGTCTCGACCGGCTGGTGATGCTTCTCCACCTGGCCCAGACAGCCGCCGACGCCAGCAGGATGGAAACAAGCCGCTCCCTTGATCTGGAGCGAAAAGCCGCCGAAAACCCCTGATCTCGCCAACGATTCCATCACCATCTTCCCCTGGCCACATCAACAGGCTGTTGAAAAACCTGTTCTTCACCAGCCTGGCAAAGCCTTTGATCCATCACCAAAATTGCCCCTCCGGAAAAGGGTATATATCCCATCCAGGAAATATTGGCAAAACAGCCCTCGCAGAACCCGGATCCGGGCAGCCATGGATACTCCCGCTTCAGGACCGGGAGTATCGCTGAGATACTTGAACAGGTAACAGGGAACATGAAAACGGTGCGCCGTCTGAGCCACGGCAGCCCCCTCCATATCGACCAGTTCGGCGCAACGAGCCACCTGTTCTCTATTCAGGAGATCTTTTACCGGGCGATCGAGGAAAACCAGGGAATACATACATTTCCCGTAAACGTTATATTTAATGCTTGTCAGTGACAGGATGTTGCCCTAGATTCACAGCAGGGTTTATCGACTTTTTATTCAACAAACCAAGGGGCATGGGATGAGACCGATAGTTTTTCCGATTTTACTGGCGTTTTTTCTATTGCCGCTGCCCGTCAGCGGCCAGAGCTATCCTGAAGTTAACATGAAAGAGGGCCTCTGGGAAATCACCTCCGAATTCAAGATGCCGGGAATGCCCATGGCCATCCCTCCCATGACCCACCAACAATGCATCTCCAAGAAGGATCTGGCCAACGCAATGAATCAGGCGGGGCAGGAAAACCAGCAATGCCGGACCGCCAACCTGACGATCAAAGACGATAAGGTAACCTATGATATTGAATGCGGTGCCGGCGAAAATGCCACGCGGGGTCATGCCGTGTTCGCCTACTCCAGCGAAAAAATGACCGGAACGATGAAAACCTCCGGCCCCCAGGGAATGGAAACGACCACCAACTTCACCGGTCGCCGCATCGGAGACTGCCGCTGATCCAATCAGAACCGATTGCAGATGAAAAAGCCTCGCCTGTCTTGGGCGAGGCTTTTTTGCAGTCAAGAAACCACTGACAAGCAACCGGCGGAGCATAAACACCCGGGAACGCCCTCAGGGTCCCTGGTCCCACCAAACCTTTCGAAATCCCCTCAGTAGCCGCTCATCTCGTTAAACTGAAGCAAGGAATAGATGGACTCCCGATGAGGTAGAATTCTCCCCTTGTAAACAGCCATATATTCACTGACGGAAGGGATTCGTCCCAACGTCGCGGTCACCGCCGCCAATTCCGCCGAACCCAGAAAAACCCGGGCGCCGTCGCCGAGGCGGTCGTCAAAGTTGCGCGTGGAGGTGGAAAAAACGGTCACCCCGTCGGGAACCCGCACCTGATTCCCCATGCACAGGGAACAGCCGGGGGGTTCGATGCGCGCCCCGGCGCTGCTGAAGATCGGCAATAGCCCCTCCTTTTTCAACTGTTCATAATCCATTCTCGTGGGGGGACAAATCCAGAGCCGGACGTTCGGATTGAAACGGCACTGCCGCCAGATCTCGGCCGCGGCCCGGAAATGGCCGATATGGGTCAGACACGAGCCGATAAACACGTCCTGCACGGGGGTGCCGGCGACTTCGGACAGGAGATGGACATCGTCGGGATCGTTGGGGCAGGCGACCAGCGGCTCGCGAATCTGGTCGAGATCGATTTCGAGAGTGGCGGCATAACCGGCGGCGGCGTCGCCACTCAGCAGTTCAGGTTTCCGCAGCCAGTGTTCCACCGCCCGAATGCGTTTTTCGAGAGCTCTGGAGTCATGGTATCCCTGGTGGGCCAATTGACGCATCAAAGCGATGTTGGAGCGCAGGTAGCGTTTGATTTTATCCACGGAAAGCCCGATACAGCATGCTGCGGCGCTCCGTTCAGCCGAGGAATTGGTCAGCTCGAAGGCTTGTTCCGCGGCCAGGTCGGGAAGCCCCTCGATCTCGATGATACGACCGTTGAAGACGTTTTTCTTGTTCTTTTTCGGAACGGTCAGCAATCCCTCCTGAATGGCCCGGTAGGGTATGGCGTTGACCACATCCCGCAGGGTGATGCCGATCTGCCGTTTACCCTGGAAACGCACCAGCACCGATTCAGGCATATCCAGCGGCATGCTGCCGAGAGCGCCGGCAAAAGCCACCAAGCCTGAACCGGCGGGAAAGGAAAGACCCAGGGGAAACCGGCTGTGTGAGTCGCCGGCCATGCCGACGGTGTCGGGAATCAGCATCCGGTTGATCCAGCAATGGAGAACGCCGTCTCCGGGGCGCAGGGCCAGGCCGCCCCGTTCGATGATGAATTCGGGCAGGGTCTGCTGCATCTCCAGGTCCGCCGTCTGGGGATAGGCCGAGGTGTGGCAGAAGGATTGCAAAAAAAGCGGCGCCTGGAATTTGAGACAACCCAGTTCCTTGAGTTCCTCCACCGTCATCGGTCCGGTGGCGTCCTGGGAGCCGACCGTGGCCACCTGAGGCTCGCAGACGGTTCCCGGGAGAACTCCAGGCAATCCGCAGGCCTTGCCGACAATCTTTTGCGCCAGAGTAAAAGACTGACCCGGAACCGGCTTCGGGGTGTGGGGCCGGATGAAAATCTCCTCCTCTCCCATGCCGAGAATTTTTCTGGCTTTCACGGTCAGGGAACGCCCGGCGAAAAGGGGAATTCTCCCACCGGCCCGAAATTCATCGGTCAGCGTTTTCGGCTGCAGGTTGAAGGTGGTCAGGATGTTTCCCTCGCTATCGGTCACTATCCCTTTTTTGACATGAATGACGATATTTTCGCCATGTTTGAGCTTGGAAACATCCACGATCAGCGGCAGTGCCCCGGAATCCCGGGCCGTGTTAAAAAATATGGGGGCGATCACGCCGCCGATGATGACGCCGCAACAACGCTTGTTGGGGACGAAAGGGATATCCTCACCGATATGCCACAAGAGACTGTTGCAGGCCGACTTGCGCGAAGAGCCGGTGCCCAGGACATCGGCGGCAAAGGCGACACGGTCGCCGACCAGACGCCACTTGTCGATGGTTTCCAAACCACCGGGAAAGCGGTACTTCCCCATGGTCAGGGCATGTAGGGGAATATCGGCCCGGTTCCAGGAGACCCCCGCGGGGGAGAGATCATCGGTATTGACCTCTCCATCGACCTTGAACACCCGGACTTTGATCTTCTCCGGCAGCTGCGGACGGGACAGGAACCAGTCCCCTGCCGCCCACGATTCAAGCACCTTGCGGGCGGCGGCGCAGTAATCGGCCAAAGCTGCGACCCCCTGGAACTCCTCGTAGACAAAAAACACCTTGGCCAGAGCGACGGCCGCTTCGTCGCCCAGTTGATCATGCTTGAGGGCTTCCACCAGAACGGGGACGTTGTACCCGCCCCTCATGGTGCCGAGAATGCGGAGGGCCTCCTGGCAATTAATGAGAGGGGAATTTACCTTGCCGCTGAGGATATCTCTCAGAAATCCCGCTTTGATTCTGGCCGCCGGATCGACGCCAGGGGAAATCCGATTTTTGAACAGGTCGAGGACAAACTCTTCTTTTCCCTTGGGTGGCACCTGCAGAAGAATGCACACTCCCTGAACCTGGTCGGGATTGAGGGGCTGCGGGGGGATTCCCAAGGCATTTCGTTCCGCTTCCTGGCGCAGATAGGAATCAATCATCCATTACCTCCCTGGAGCGAACAGAATAAAAATTAAGAAAAATGAAATAAAAATGGCGGATAGCCGGGGCAGGTTGTTTACTAATCCAATGCTGATTAATAAAATGTATAACCAGCAAAGGATCGATTGTCAAACCATGGAAGTTCCTTTCCCGTTGATGATGGCCCCCTTTCCGGCAAAAGATGAAGACCGTCGACAAGTGCGAACCGATCCCTGAATCCGCCGCAGAAAAAGTGTCCCGGCCGTTTTGCCCCACCCTGATCGGCTGTCTGACCGCCTATGCCGCCGGAATTCTCTGCGCCCCTTATTTCTCCTTTTCTTTTCCTCTGGCTCTTTCTCCCGTCCTCTTTATCTTTCTCCTGATAATATCCAGATCCCACCCATTGAAAGGCCCTTTATTATTCCTCTTTCTGTTCGCTCTGGGGATTTCCCTCTACCATCTGGATCTCCGCCATCCTTCGGACCCCTCCCATGTAAGCCGTTTCACCGGCATGGATATCGGTCTTCAGGGGCGCGTCGCCGCCGTGTACCCAGGTACCGATCGAACCACTTTCGACCTGGCCGCGGAAAGTCTTTTCCTCCCCGGCAGACATTTTAAGATTCACGGCAAGGTCCGCATTTATCTTCGAGAGGCGGCGGACACTCCGGTCCCCGGCGATCTGCTCCGTCTGCGCTGCCGCCTGCGGCGCCCCAACAACTTCGGGACACCGGGCGAATTCGATTATCCCCGCCATCTGGCCGGTCAGGGAATAAGAGCCGTAGCCTCCCTGGCAAGCCTGCGCGATGTCGTTCGCTGGCCCGAGTCGATACGGCCGCCCTTCCGGCTCCGGATCGAGAAGATCCGGCATTTTCTGAGAAATTCCATCAACAATGCCGTCATCCCGGAACACGCAGTCTATCTACGTGCCATTCTGATCGGTGACCGCAGCGGTTTTTCTCAGCACGAAAGGGATCTTCTGTCCCGTCTCGGCCTGGCCCATCTGTTCTCCGTTTCCGGGCTTCACATGGGGATACTCTTCGCCGTTGTTTATCCCGTCGCCCTCTTCATGATCCGCCAATCGGAGAAATTCCTCCTTTGGCTTGGTCCTCCCCGCCGCCTGCTTCCCCTCCTGCTGACCCCTGTCCTCGGGTTCTATCTCCTGCTGGCCGGCAGCGGCCTGCCGGCACAGCGCGCCTTCTGGATGATTCTTCTGGCGGGTATGCTGATCTTTCTTTACCGCCCCGGCAATCCGCTTTCGATCCTCTGGGCTGCCGCCTTCGGCATTCTTCTCTGGGATCCGCCTGCTCTCTTCTCCCCCTCCTTTCAGCTCTCCTTTGCCGCCGTTTTCGCCATCCTTCACCTGGCACCCGCCTGTAGTCCCAAAATTCAGGAGATCCCCCGTTTTCTGCGCTATCCGGCCACCCTCTTTCTGATCACTCTCTGTGCGACATTGGCTACCTTCCCTATTGTCCTGAGCCACTTTCAGGTGGCTTCGGCAGCCGGCCTCGTCAATAATCTTTTCGCTGTCCCCTTGGTGGCTGGAATCGCCCTGCCGGGGGCCATGGCCGCCGCCCTGCTCATCTTTTTCTGGCCATCCGCAGCCGGTTTTCTCTTTGACCTGTCCGGCCGGCTGATCGGGGAAACCCTGGCCTTGGCGGATTGTCTGAGCCGACTTCTCCCCGGGACCGATGCGCGATTCTATGCCACCCCACTACAAAGCCTCGGAATTTTCGTTTTCATCGTCCTGATACTGTGGCGACCATGGCAACAACAGGGCCAAAAAAAGTTGCGCATGATATTGGTCCTGTCCAGCATTTGCCTTTTTTTCATCCCTCCCTGCCACGATGACGCTCTCACCGTCACCGCCCTCAGCGTCGGCCAAGGCGATGCGATCCTGGTCAGCATCAAGAATAAACACTACCTTATCGACGGAGGTGGCATTCCCACTTCAAACTTCGACATTGGTGAAAGAATTGTTGCTCCGGCCCTGGCGCGCCTCGGCATCCATCAGCTCAAAGCGGTGATCCTGACCCATTCCCATCCCGATCATTATCTGGGGTTGGTACACATCCTGCGTCATTTTCCGGTAGGAGAGTTCTGGTCGGGAATGAACCCGGCGGAACTCCCCCAACCGCTGCGCGAGGTTGTCCGGGAACGGGCCATACCCACCATTGTCTTTCCCCGGGGTTGGAGCCGCCGCCAGCCAGCGGCGGATGAAGATCCATGGATATTTGCTCCCGATCAACAGGGGTCCAACATCAACGACCGCAGCCTCGCTTTTTATTGCCGGCACGGGGACGACAGCCTCTTGCTGACCGGCGACCTGGCGGCCGATGGGGTCAGGCAACTCGTGGAAAATTTCCCGTTCAACCACGCAACGCTTCTCAAGCTGCCCCATCACGGCAGTTTTTCCTCTTCGCCCAGGCGTCTGCTCGACTTTTTCAAACCCGGCAAGGTTTTCATTTCCGTCGGCAGAAACAATCCCCATGGTCTTCCTCATCCGAAAACAGTGGCAGCCGCTGAAAACCGCTCAATCCGGCTTTACCGTACGGATCGCGACAATTCATTGCGCTTCCGCAGCCAGGGATCGGGATGGCAGGCCCTGCATTGGGAGCGCGGGCTTTTCCGTTGACAGTTACTACGCCTTTTGTTAGTTCTTACAAGTTGCGCGGTCGTGGAGAGATCAAGATGAAACCCGCTTCGATTCTGGTAGTCGATGACGAGCCTTTCTTCCGTCAATTCTATTCCGACACCTTAAGCGGTGACGACTATCTGGTGGAATGGGCGGAGTCGGGCGAAGAAGCCCTGCAAAGACTAAGAAAGGGCGGCATTGACATTGTCCTGACCGATCTTATCGTGGCGGGGTTTTCGGGACTTGACCTGTTGCGGGCGGCCCGCAAGCAGATGCATCCTCCGGAAGTCATTCTGGTAACCACCAATGCCACCGTCGAGAGCGCCATCGAGGCGATCAAAAACGGCGCCCGGGACTATCTGATCAAACCTGTAAATACCGAGGAACTGCGGCATCTGGTCCGCACCTGTCTCGATCAGCGTCGGCTGATGAATGAAAACTCCCAGCTCAAAAACCAGATCCGGCTTTATCAGAAAGGTCAGTCCCTTGCCTTTCTGCTCGATATCGACAAACTGCTTCCGCAAGCGGTGGAATTCCTCTGCCAGGAAGCCAAAAATGGACGCGGCTTTGCCTTCCTGGTGTCCGAGGGAATGCCGGCCCGTTTCTTCTCCGAATCACTGTCGGAGGAGATGTGCAAAACCATGGCCGAGTCCCTTTTCGGCCGTTTCCAAACCCTGGCCGGAACCTCATTCCTGCAGATGCAGGATATCCCGCCGGAACAGAATTGGCCCGCGGCCATCCACTCACTCTGTCTCATTCCCCTCATTTTCGAGAAAAGGCTGGAAGGTGGAATCGTTATTTTCAACGGGGAAAAGCCGAGCGGTGAATTCCATTTCCCGTATGAGCAACTGAACTTCCTGGCCCAACAGGCCACCCTCGGATTTGCCAACTCCTATCGTTTTCAGGGGGCCCAGGAACTGATTTACATCGATGACCTGACCGGACTTTTCAACGTCCGCTATCTCAACCTGATTCTTCAGCAGGAACTGCTGCGCAGCAGGCGTTACGGCCTCTGCTTCGCCCTGGTTTTCATAGACCTGGACCGTTTCAAGGAGGTCAACGACACCTTCGGCCACCTGGCCGGCAGCCAAGCCCTGAAGGAAGTGGCTCTCCTGCTGAGGGAATGCGTCCGCGAATCCGACCTTCTGTTCCGTTACGGCGGGGACGAGTTCACCGCCCTGCTGGTCGAAACCAATGGCGAGGGGGCGCGGCTGGTATCGGAAAGGATCCGCCAAAGAATTGAAAAACACCTTTTTCTGAAGGATTCGATCGGCTATTCCAAACTGACCGCCACCGTTGGCTACGCCATCTGCCCGCAGGATGCTAAAAACCAGAAAAAACTGATGGAACTGGCCGATCAGGCCATGTATCACGGCAAAACAAAACGCAATACCGTTTGCAGCGTCAACGAATATCTGGTTTCAAAAAAGAAAAAATAAGCAGAGCCTCTCACCAAAATCCCTCCTTCTTGTTTTCTGCTTCGGGGGATGGCGCCTGTCTGAGAAAACTGTCGCGAGAGGCCAAAAAGAAAACCCCTTCCCGGTTTCTTTTTCTCCAGGGCGGCAAGAATTCATTCTGGGAGCGACAATCCC
Source organism: Desulfuromonadaceae bacterium (assembly GCA_012512925.1). GTDB lineage: Bacteria > Desulfobacterota > Desulfuromonadia > Desulfuromonadales > JAAYDE01 > JAAYDE01. The sequence continues at coordinate 1,524 of JAAZDE010000159.1, read as the reverse complement.
GCCTGCGGTTGGAACAGGGAGATTTGCGAGGACGGATAATGATTACCGGCATCAAAGGAATGAACGACATTTTGCCGACCGAAATGGAGGCCTGGCACTTCCTGGAAAACCAGGTCCGAGAGGTTTTCCACTCCTTCGGCTTCAAGGAAATCCGCGTCCCGGCCCTGGAAAAAACCGAACTCTTCTGCCGCTCCATTGGGGATGACACCGATATCGTCGAGAAAGAAATGTATACCTTCCTCGACAAAAGCGGCCATTCCCTGACCCTGCGTCCTGAAGGGACAGCATCGGTGATGCGCTCCTACATCGAGCACAAACTGTATGCCCAGAATCAGGTCGAAAGGCTCTATTATGTCGGTCCCATGTTCCGCTACGAGCGGCCGCAGAAAGGACGCTACCGTCAGTTTCACCAGATCGGGGCGGAAATAATCGGCGAAAACAGCCCCCTGGCCGACGTTCAGCTGCTGAACATGCTCTGCCGCTACTTCGAAAGGATCGGCATCACCGACGCCACCCTTCAGCTCAATTCCCTGGGCTGCCCGGACTGCCGCCCCGGTTACCGTCAGACCCTGATCGATTTCATCTCTTCACGGCTCGACGGCCTTTGCACCGATTGCCGTCGCCGTTATCAGCACAATCCGTTGCGGGTTCTTGACTGCAAGGTCGAGGAGTGCCGCAGGGCCTGTCAGGACGCCCCTTCCGTTCTCGACCACCTCTGCGCCGACTGCAGCGGGCACTTCGCCACGGTGCGCCGGCTGCTGACCGAGTTGGCCATCCCCTTCGAGGTCAACAACCGCATGGTCAGGGGCCTCGATTACTATACCCGGACCACTTTCGAGATGGTCTCCGGCCGCCTCGGCGCCCAGAACGCCGTCGCCGCCGGCGGCCGCTACGACGGCCTTGTCGCCAGTCTGGGAGGGCCGGCGGTTTCAGGCATCGGTTTCGCCATCGGCATGGAACGCCTGATCCTGATGCTGGACGAATCCACCCTCCCCGTCTCCCGGCCCGACCTGTTCCTGGTCACCCTGGGGGAGAAGGCGCTGGACAGAGGTTTTTCTCTCCTTTCAAGGATGCAAAGAGAAGGGCTTCACGCCGAAATGGATTTTTCCGGGAAGAGCCTGAAAGCGCAAATGCGCCGCGCCGACAAACTGCAGGCGCGCGTGGTGCTGATCCTGGGGGAAGACGAGCTGACCCGGAACCAGATCCAGATCCGCGACATGGACCGCGGCAGCCAGGACACCATCGACCTTGATCAGCTCTTCCCCATTCTAGGCGAAAGATTGTCAGACATTTGAAAACCGGTCGGGAATCACACCGGCAGTTCTGAATCTGTAACAATTCCAATCATCGTCATAAACGGAGGACACACCCTTTGAAAAACATGCCTCAGGATTTCCAGAGAAGTTATTACTGCGGCGAAGTGACCGCTGAATGTATAGGGCAATCGGTCTGGCTGGCCGGCTGGGTGCAGCGCCGCCGTGATCACGGCGGATTGATCTTCATTGACCTGCGGGACCGGGAAGG
>JAAZDE010000158.1 GCA_012512925.1 Desulfuromonadaceae bacterium | reverse complement strand
CCCGCCATACCTCCGTTGGCCTCATCAATGAGGTCGGAATGTTGAGACGATTGCACGGAAGCAACATGTCCGACAATCTTACCAAGATGTTGTCCGCAGGAATCCTCAGCCGCACTCTGCTGCGGGACAGTGAACAGAACCCTGAGGTGCGGAAATGTCTGAACCGGTACCTCGTCGACCGCCGCGATTCTATGGCCCGTTTTCATGCCGACCATGGTCATTTCCTGCAGGCTTTGCGATGCAGTTGGCAGACTTTTCATGGTCCCTTTACCTGGCCCGAGGCTATGAGAGTGATCAGGAATATGTTGCGGACGGTTTTGATGGCTGTGAAGTTGCACCGGCCGGAGACAGGTTCGCAATGAGTGCGCGGGGCAGAAAAAAGAATGTTGGGCGGTGAATTCCAATTTCAAAGGCAGCGATGAAGGTATTGCACATCATTGACAGTGGCGGCGTCTACGGCGCGGAAACCATGCTGCTTAACCTGATGAGGGAGCAGGTCCGCATGGGAATTGAGCCGGTACTGGCCAGTATCGGTACCCACCGCGAGGGGGAAAAACCAGTTGAAGCGGCGGCTCGCGGCCTGGAACTGCGGGTTGAACCTTTTCGCATGAGGCCTGGTCCCAACTGGGCCGGAGCCTGGAAAATATTGCGTTTCGCCCGTCAGGAAAATTTCGCGATTCTTCATTCCCATGGTTACAAAGGCAACATCCTGTTCGGGTTGGTGCCTCGTATAATCAGGGGTTTTCCCTTGATAGCCACTCTTCATGGCTGGACCTGGGTCGGCGGCTTCAATCGAATATTGGTATATGAGTGGTTAGATGCCCTGAGTTTGCGTTTTGCCGACCGGGTGGTACTGGTCAATGAAATCATGAAACAGCATCCCCGTTTTCGACGTTTTCTCCCGGCATCGATTGAGGTGATTGAAAATGGCATTTCGTTGGATACCTTATCGGAAAAGGACAAACTTCGAGCGGATATCGAGGAATTCACGCGAAAGGGTTTTACCCTCGGTGCCGTTGGGCGCCTTTCCCCGGAAAAGGGGTTTGATATACTGCTTTCAGGGGTTGCCTCCCTGGTCGCCGAGGGATTTGACCTGCGGATGGTGATCCTGGGGGACGGCGAACAGAGGAAGGAACTGAGCCGGCAGATAACGAGTCTTGGCCTGGCGGAAAGGGTTCTGATGCCGGGTTATGTTGCCGATGCCAAACGGTATCTGAGTCTTTTCGATCTGTTCGCCATTCCCTCTTTGACCGAAGGTTTGCCCATGGTACTGCTCGAAGCCATGGCGGCGGCCGTGCCGATTGTCGCAAGCCGGGTGGGCGGCATCCCCGCAGTTCTCGATCACGGCCGGGCCGGCCTTTTGGTGGAGCCCCGCGATGCCGCCTCCCTTGTGGCGATGATTCGTGCCGTTGTGGAGGATCCCCAATCCGCCCGGCAACGCTGCCTTGTGGCTTTGGATCGAGTGGCCTCCCTGTATTCCAGTGAGTCTATGGCTGCGCGTTATTTTACCATTTATCGGCAACTTGTCCCTGGTGCCAGGTCTGAAACAATGAAACGGTCAGCATGTTGAAAAGAGAATCACCGCTCTCTGCCTCTTTCCTGTTGTCAACCTGGCCTAACAATCGAGGGCACCTCCGATATCGGGAAAGATTGAATTGCATTTTTTAAAGATTCCCTGGCGCCCGGTTTGCGGTCTGTCGAGCCAGAGTCACCGGTGAATTGGCTATAGGAAGCCGGCCGACACGAATCCTGTTACAAGCGAATCCTGGAGATTTGAACCAATGTTTTTGATCATTGGAAAACTTTTCAGCCTGCTTTTCCCAAAGGAAAAGCTGCACCTTCTTTTTTTGTTTGTGGGGGTGCTTTTTATGGCCTTTCTGGATATGGCCGGCATAGCTTCCATCATGCCGTTCATGGCCGTGGTCGCCAACCCGGATGTGATTCAGACCAATCGCTGGCTGAAACAGGCCTATGATTTTTTTGGATTTACCTCATCCCACGATTTTCTGTTTTTCCTCGGCTCGGTGGTGCTGGGGATGATGATTTTCAGCAACCTGGCCAAGTTTCTGGTGGGCTGGCTTGCCCTTCGGTTCGATAACGGTATCAATTACAGTCTGGCTCGGCGGCTTCTTGCCGCCTATCTTGCCCGTCCCTATGATTTTTTTCTCAACCGGAACGTGGCGGAAATGGGCAAGAACGTCCTTACAGAAGTCAGGACCGTGATTGGCGGTGTTCTCAGCGCCGGCATGTACGCTCTGCAGGGAATTGTGATCAGCTTCTTCATCCTGGCGCTTCTGGCGGCGGTCAACCCTTACATCGCCGCCAACATCCTGGTGGTTCTCGGCATCTGCTACGGCTTGGTCTACATTGCCGTGCGCCGCCGTCTGGCTCGGATCGGCGAGGAACAGGTCGAATCCAACGTTCAAAAATATAAAGCTGCCGGAGAGGCTCTGGGCGGCATCAAGGACCTGAAAATTTTGGGGCGGGAAAGGTTATTTCTGGAAAAATTCTCCTTCTATGCCCAGCGCCATGCCCGGAACAATGTAACCGCCGGGGTCATCTCCCAACTTCCCAGATATGCCTTGGAAGTGATGGCTTTCGGAGGCATCCTCCTGATCGTTCTGATCCTGTTGGGAGCCGAGCGGAAGCAGGAACAGATGATTCCGCTTCTGGCCCTTTATGCTTTAGCGGGGTACCGTTTGCTCCCCGCCCTGCAGTCGATTTTTGCCGGCATCGCCTCGGTGCGTTTCAACCTCGCCGCCCTGGATGTATTGCACCGCGATCTGATTGAAAATCGGGGTGAGGTAGATCCGGAAATGGCGCTGGCCGGCTGCGGAAACCTCGATCCCCTACCTTTCACCAGGGAACTGGAACTCATCGATGTGACCTTCCGCTATGCCGAGGGCCAGGAGCCTGTTCTCAAAAACCTGCATCTGACCATCCCGATCAATAACACCATCGGTTTTGTCGGCGCCACCGGGTCCGGAAAAACGACTGCGGTGGATATCATTCTGGGCCTTCTTTCCCCATCCTCCGGAGAGATCCAAATCGATGGGACACATCTTAACGGCAAAAACCTGGCACGTTGGCAACGCAACCTCGGCTACGTTCCACAAACTATTTTTCTTTGCGATGACACGGTTACCCGGAATATCGCCTTCGGGGTACCGGACGCGGAAATCGACCACGAGGCCGTGGCCCGGGCCGCTCGCATCGCCAACCTGGACAGCTTTGTCCGGGAGGAGATGCCAGAAGGATATGACACCGTCATCGGCGACCGGGGAATTCGCCTCAGCGGCGGCCAACGTCAGCGCATCGGCATCGCCCGCGCCCTCTACAGCGACCCGGCGGTGCTGATTCTGGACGAAGCCACCAGCGCCCTCGATGGTCTGACGGAAGAGGCGGTCATGGATGCCATCAGCCATCTGTCCCGGAAAAAAACCATTCTCATGATCGCCCATCGCCTGACCACGGTAAAGGACTGCGATGTGATTTATCTGCTCGATCACGGCCGTATCGTCAACCAGGGCAGCTATGATGATCTGGAGAAATCCTCCGCCTGGTTCCGGGCCGCGGCCAGAATAGGCTCGACATCGACCAAACAGGACAACCATGCTGTTTCCAGCCGATAAACGGTGGAGAGTATGAACCGTAATCCCGAAACAACCGTGGTCATCACTTGCTTCAACTATGGGCATTTTCTTGAAGGCTGCCTGGGTTCCGTCCTGGAACAGACCTATAAAGATTTCGAGATCATCGTCATCGACGACGGCTCTACCGACAACACACCGCAGGTGATGGACCGGTTTTCAGCTTTACCCAACCTTCGCTATGTCCGTCAGGAAAACGCCGGCCAGGCCAGAGCCAAGAACCGGGGTATTGAATCAGCCAGAGGAGGGTTTATCGCTTTTCTCGACGCCGATGATCGCTGGTGCCCTGAAAAGCTCGAAAAGCAGATGGCCTGCTTTAAAAGAAATGAGGTTGGCGTTGTATATTGCAGGGCCAAGTATCTCGATGGGGATAATGTTGAATTTCCCTATGAAATGACGGGCCCATATCTTCAGCCAAGACGAGGGAAGGTTACGGAGTGGCTTGTCTTTGACAATTTCGTTCAATTTTCCTCATCAATAGTCCGAAAGGCCTGCTTTGAAAAGTTTGGGAAATTTGATGAAACGCTGAAAATGGGCATTGACTGGGATTTGTGGCTGAGGATCTCCACCGGTTATGAATTCGATTATGTGGACGAGCGGCTTTTTTTCTATCGTATTGGTCATTCGGGACAGATGTCCAGAAACGTCGAAGTTCGAATGCAGTGTTCGGATCGTATCATGGAGAGTTTTTTTGAAAAGTTTCCCGGGGCGGTAAGCCCGCAGGTTATCAAAAAAGCCTATTATCTTACCTTCTGTAACCGCGGGAGTTATTTCAGTTCCATCGACAGGAAAAAATCCTATGGTTTTTTCCTGCAGGCTATTCGAAAAATGCCTTGTGAAACTCACGCCTATAAGGGAATCGTCAAGAATTTATTGGG
>JAAZDE010000157.1 GCA_012512925.1 Desulfuromonadaceae bacterium | reverse complement strand
CATGGCCATGGAACTCTTCGGCGCCAGGACCAAAGGCTACGCCCTCGGCATCCGCGGCTACCAGTTCGACGAATACGAGGAAAAGCTGTCCCCAAAAGCTCAGGTAAACCTTGAAAAGACCATCGAATTCATCGCGCCGTTATTGAGGAAATGGTCTTTTCCCGGCGGCTGAAGCCAGACTCCGGAAACCGTCGAAAATCATTTTTACATTTACGCCCCTGGCCGATTCCCGGCCCGGGGCGTTTTTTTGTACATCGCGGATTTGTCGTAAGGGCAGGCCCCCGTGCCTGCCCTGATCCTGGGCAACCACAGGGGGTTGCCCCTACAAAACCCAGATCAACCATGAATAAGGACCCTAACCCCGTGTAATGAATGTTTTCCGTTGGTTTTCGTAGGGGCAGGCCCCCGTGCCTGCCCTCGTTCTGGGAAACCACAGGGGGTTGCCCCTACGAAACCCCAATCAACTACGGCGGGTTGGTCCCACGAAATAAGTCAAATATCACGATAAAAATTGACAATGGCGTCGGGAAAGGTAATTTTTGCACATAGGGGAAATCGGCCCACAGCGGAGGAAAGGAACAAGATGGACGAATTCGGCGACAGACAATTATTGGCCAAAGGGCTTGTGAATGAAGGGCAGCTGCAGGAAGCGGAGGAGCGCCGGAAACTCTACGGCGGCGGGGTGGTCGGCAACCTGTTCGCCCTGGGCTATCTCCCCCAGTACGAACTGGACGCCATTCTGCGGCGGCACCTGGCGGCGCCGCGCAACCTGGAGGACTGCGGCCTCGACCTCTCCTTTCTGGCCGACCTGGCCCTCAAGCATGCCCTTTTCATGGGAGATTTCGGCCTGGCGGAACTGGCCGGCAAACTCCATCTGCCGACGGCGGCGGTCGAGCCCGCCGTGGAAATGCTGCGCCGCGAAAAAATGCTGGAGGTCAAGGGAGCCGCCGAGCTTCTCAAGTCCACCTTCCGCTTCGCCGTCACCGATGCCGGCCGCGTCCGGGCCGGAGACCTGATGGGAATCTGCCGCTACTGCGGGCCGGCGCCGGTCACCCTGGAAAGCTACAAAAGAATCACCGAACTGCAGTCCCTGGCCGCCTTCGACCTCAGGGAAACGGAGGTGCGTCAGGCCTTCGCCCATATGACCCTCGGCGAGCGCCTCCTCGGCCGCCTCGGCCCGGCCATCGGCAGCCGCCAGACCATGCTCCTTTACGGTCCCCCCGGCAACGGCAAGACGACCATCGCCGAAGCCATCGGCAAGGCCCTGCCGGGAACGATCCATATCCCCTACAGCATCCTGGTCGCGGGGCAGATCGTCAACCTCTACGACGCGATCAACCATGTATCCATCCAGGAGGAAAGGAAATTCGGGGGATTCGATCAACGCTGGGTGGAAATCCACCGGCCGGCGATCATTACCGGCGGCGAGCTGACCCTCGACATGCTCAATCTCCAGTTCGACCCCATCTCCAAATACTACGAAGCGCCTCTGCACATGAAAGCCAACAACGGGGTGTTCATCGTCGATGATTTCGGCCATCAGCAGATCAATCCCCAGAACCTGATCGACCGCTGGATCGTCAACCTCGACCGCCACGTCGATTTCATGGCCCTCAACACCGGCATGAAATTCGACATCCCCTTCAACCAGATGGTCGTCTTCTCGACCAATATCGAGCCGGAGAAAATACTGGATGAGGCCTTTCTGCGCCGCCTGCGTTACAAGATAAAGATCGACCGGCCCACGGCGGAGGAATACGAAGCGATCTTCGAACAGGTCTGCCGCAAGAACGGAATCGCCTTTGACAAGGAAGTTTTCGACTACCTGATGGAGAACTACTACGCCCGCTTCGGCATCTCCCCCGCCGCCTGCCAGCCCCGCGACATCATCGACCATATCGCGGACGAAGCCCGCTACAACCGCCGGGAAGCCCGGATGACCCGGGAGGCGGTGGATCATGCCTGGCAGAATTATTTTTTGGGGCAGTGAGGACGGCTCGTGGCTCGTAGCTCGTGGCTGGTGGTAAAAGACAGTGACGAAGTGACGAGTGACGGTGAAACCAGCTCGTGGCTCGTAGGTCGTGGCTCGTGGTAAAAGCCAGTGACTAGTAAAAATTCAAAAAACAGTAACTGGTGTAGGATAAAACCAGCTCGTGGCTCGTAGGTCGTGGCTCGTGGCTCGTGGCTGGTGGCGAAAACCTAAAAAAACCTTTATGCAACAGGGATGAAGGGGATAAAGGGGATTGGGACACAGGGCAGGCACAGGGGCCGGCCCCTACGAAAACCGCATAACCACCCACCGGGCTGTCCGGACCGTGAACCCCGTAGGGACAACCCCCCGTGGTTGCACAACATCTGGGCAGGCACAGGGGCCCGCCCCTACGAAAAAAGGCGTGAGCAATCACGCCTTTGTGGTTCAAAATCGCCACATACTGTCTAAAAAAACCACCCTCTTTT
>JAAZDE010000156.1 GCA_012512925.1 Desulfuromonadaceae bacterium | reverse complement strand
TACCTTTTCGTAGGCCTGAATGGCCCCCACCTGAGAGAGGCTGTTGTCGACAATGGGACGCATTTCGCCGGACAGTTCGGGGGTCATTTTTTTCTGGAAATAACGGGTCGCGGCATCGTCGGGGCCCTTATAGATGCCGTTGACATCCTCCAGGGTCATCTCTTCGATCGATTTCCAGAACAGATCCTTGGCCTTGGGGGTCGCTTCCTCGGCGGCCCGATTGAGTTTCAGCTGGAGATCGTCAAGCAGGGAGGACATCCCCGCCTTGCGCAGGACGTTGTTGACGGTCTCCAGGCTTTTCGGCAGTGGGATGCGGACCTTGGGATCGGCGTTGAAACCGTCTGTCCTCCCCAGTTTGCCAACCACCGTCTCGGTGCCTACCCGCAACGCCTCTTTCAGGCCCGAACCGATCTCACTGTTGGTGAGGGAGCCGACCGTGGGCGCCGCGGTGGTCGAGCCGCCCTTAAGGAGGTCTTTCCCCTTCTGCAGCCAATCCATTTTGGCGCCGGCTTCCCCAGCCATCAGACCACCCGCCAAAAACATTCCCACCAGCAACAGCACATTTCTTCGTGAAACCTTGGCGACCATAGACCTTCTCCTCTTCCTTAAAAGGTTATAAAACCAGTATCAGTGATACAATACTTTCTGAGAAATATCATTCTCTCCCCAAGGATTCGGGGAAAAGTTTGCGGATAACGCGGGCAGGATTTCCCGCCGCGATCACGTCGGAGGGGACATCACGGATGACGACACTTCCGGCGCCGATGACCGATCGAGCGCCGATGGTCACTCCGGGGCAGATGATGGCACCGCCGCCTACCCACACATCATAGCCGATGGTAATCGGTTGAGCCGATTCAAGCCACTTGCGGCGCTCGGCCGCCCCGAGCGGATGAGTTGCCGTGTAGATCTGCACTGCGGGTCCAAAGAGCACGTTGTCGCCGACGATTACCGGCGCGACATCGAGCACCACACAGTTGAAGTTGAAGAAAACTTTATTGCCCAAGACGATGTTTGTGCCGTAGTCGCAGAAAAAAGGCGGCTGAACCCAGGCATCCGTCTCTTTTCCAAAAAGCTCCGCAAGCAGGCGCTGTCTCTGCTCCTTCTGATCCTCGCGAGTGGCATTGATCCTCAGACAGAGATCACGGCAACGATCCCGCTCACGGCACAGCTGCGGATCGAGAGGATCATAAAGCTCGCCCGTGAGCATTTTCTCTTTTTCATTTTTCATTGAGACATCCGTCCCCGGCCTGAAATAGATTTTTTTAAAATTTTTTCCCTATATAGAAAACATAACCGTAAAACTCCTTGTATTTGTAATATAAATCCGCTTCATGCCGCTGGTTTTGTACCAGTTCTTCGGCAATTTTATTGCCTGCATACTTTTTCAGAAATTTCTCCTGTGCCGAAACTTGCGGAGCGTAGAAATGGTCAGTCCAGCATTTTTCAGGCAGGACAAAAGTAGCCATCGGAATGTATCCCGCTTTTTCCATCTGGCCGACTTTATTTGAGATGATGTCGATTTCAGGATAGGCTTCTTGCCAAAATCCATCGATTTCGGCAGGACGCTTTTCTGTGAACCAGGACGCCTCCGAAACGGCAATACAACCTCCTTTTTTCAGGAAACTGCGCCATTCGTTCAGGCCCCGCTCGAAACCGATATTGTAGATAGCCCCTTCCGACCAAATCAGATCCAATTCGTCATTTTGAAAAGGAAGATTTTCCATTGAACCAACAATGCCGCGTACTCTGTCCTGAAGATTTCTTTTCCGGCTGGTGGCATTGAAAATATCGATAAAGTCGGCAAACAAATCAATGCCTTCAATGTGCCCTGAAGCATGATCGGCCAAAACCATTGTCTGACCGCCGGTTCCACAACCTATGTCGGCAATTTTTGATTCCTTTGTCAGGTTGTCGATAAAACTCAACGCTTTGACAGTGACCTCGGGGCTCCCGGGTCCTTGTCGTTCCATGCCCGCAAAATATTCGCAGATCAATTGAAAATCAAACTCATGGATGGATTTATTTTCCTCGCTCATAAATTGTCCCAATACTTATCATTAAAATTCCATCGTCATAAGCCATGAAAAGGTTCCGCTGAGGTCTCCGTTTCGGCCGAAAAAACCTAGGGAACGCAGGGTCACGCCGAAAGCAGCCGTATCACGGCGCGTGCCGCGCCGGCGCTGGACTGCGGGTTTTGACCCGTGACCAGTTGACCGTCCACCACCACGTTATCCTGCCAGTTCGCCGCCGGGACGAATTCCGCGCCCAACTCGCGCAGCCTGCTTTCAAGCAGAAATGGCATATGCCGGTCGAGTTCCACGGCCCGCTCCTCCTGGTCGGTGAAGGAAGTCACTCTGCGCCCTTTCACCACCGGGGTACCGTCCCGCAACAGCGCACCAACCAGGCACGCCGGCCCATGACAGACCGAGGCCAGCACTTTATCGGCTTGAACGAACTCCGCCACCAGCCGCTGCACCTCGGGGTTGTCCGGCAGGTCGAACATCGTCCCGTGGCCACCGGGAAAAAAGATGGCATCGAAGTCGGCGGCCCGCAGGCTTGAGTCCAGTTTACGGGTGCCCTGGAGTGCCTTCCGCGCTGCCTCATTGCCCGGAGTCGCTTCGTAGTTCTTCAGGCTGTGAGGATCGATGGGTGTTGTCCCTCCCCGGGGACTGACAACGGTTATGGCATAGCCCTGGTCGCGAAACAAGGAGTACGGCGCCGCGAATTCCTCAAACCATAAGCCGGTGGGATGTTCACTGTCGATCTCATTATGGCTGGTAACCACCATGAGAACGGATTTGGGATGTGACATATTGTCCTCCGCTGAAAGCAGGTTTAACGATGGCCGTTGTTCGTCTGGAAAAGACAAACAGTCGTTTTCCGCCAGTTCTCAGAATATAGAAGCCGCAAACAACTCCAAGGCCGAGACAGCACCTCACAGCAAGTTGGCGCAACCGTGGTGTTGGGCTGGACAAGGTTTCCGGCATCGCTGGAAAAACGCTCCCTGAAAAATACTATCCCAAGACGGCCGGTCTGCAATCATTTCCGGCGGAAGGAGGCTGGGGAAAAATCCCTGGTGGAATGAAGATCAGGCGAAGAGAGGAGGAACGCCCGGCTTGGCAGTCTCTTCCCAGGAGCACAACCCGTGGCCGTTTGCAGGGCACGTCCCGGGTCAGGGCAGGAGGGCGCTTATATATTCCTTTAAAGCCGTCGCGTTATTGTATTCCGTCTCTTTCGCTGCAAACAGAAAGGTGACATCGCTGTTTTGGATGTGCCGCAACAGCTCACTCAGTGCTTCTTTTTCGGCATCGAGTTCGGCGAAATACCTTTTTTTGAACTCCGGCCACTTTGCTGCGTCGTGCTGATACCATTGGCGAAGAACATTCGAAGGCGCCACCGATTTGATCCAGACATCGATCTTCGCCTTTTCCTTCGAAAGCCCCCTGGGCCAGAGTCGATCGACCAGAATCCTCAATCCATCTTTCGGATCAGGGTCCTCATAGACGCGTTTTATGAAAATATTCATATCGTCGATTTAGAAAGGGCTCGGTGGTTGAACGGAGTTTTTTTCACATCTTCCTTTTCCTCATTATATGAGGCATCCACCATCTGTGGTTTTATTGAGGTGGAAGGAGAGCCTCTACGCTGACCAAGGCTCATCTGTCCACAGATCGCCTGCCGTATAAAATTCAAATAGTTCAGAGCGCTCATTGATGCTGTCCAACTCTTCAAACATCATCTTCTCCATCACGGATATCCCGAAGACCTGGTGCAACGGTTGAATCAAATTGATACCGCCGGAGAATTCTCCACTCCCCTTTCTCTACGGGAAGAAAAAAACCTGGAGTTTTCCAGAGAGGTCAGAAAACAAAATAAATCAGATCAAAAAATACGCAAGCATCTCTGTCAATATTTGGATTGTTTTAATTCTCTAGCACAACAAGAGTAACTCTCCATTTTTAACTAAGGCAAAACCAGACCTTTGCGACAACCGCCCGTTGTTTGCTTTCCTGTTTGCTGCCTGACTGGTCCTGCAGGTCCTGAAAAAGAGGGTAGTATGTAAATCAGATCGTCATCTCATTTATCACCGGCGGGAGGAAGCGGTTATGAAAAGGGGGGCTTCAACGGTAATGATGACCATCCTGGCAATTTTTCTGACGGCGGCTGTGGTCCATTGCAGTCGCGACCGGAACGGTCCGGCATCCCCCGCTGCAAAGGCCTTGCCCGGAAACGAAATCGAACTGACGCACACCGTGCTGATGACCGGCCTGAAGAATCCATGGGATCTGGCCTTTACCCCCGATGGCGCGATGCTGTTCACGGAAAAATGCCGGGGACTTTCGGTGCGCCTCGCCGACGGTACCGCGCGGCGCCTGTTCGGAACGAACGGTTCCGCCGTGGTGGCCGACGATTTCTTCTGCCAGGGACAAAGCGGCATGTGCGGGGTGGCCGTCGACCCGGACTTTGCCGACAATCGTTTTCTGTATGTCTACATGGCCTCCCGCCTCGACAAGCCTTCGGCCAACCGGGTAGTGCGTCTGGTCGTGGATAAGAGTTACAGCACTGTCAGCGACCGCCGGGACATTGTCACCGGCATCTCCTTCAAGAACTCCGCCACTCTCTGGGGGCGGGCCGGAGCCCACAGCGGCGGCCGCCTCGAGTTCAGCCCCGCTGACGGTTTCCTCTATATCACCACCGGCGACAACCACGAGGGCCCGCTTCCCCAGGACCTTTCCCGTCTTGGGGGGAAGATCCTGCGGGTCGACCGCCACGGCCAGGCCGCGCCGCGAAACCACACGCCCTCCGGCGGCGATCGGCGCATCTTCACCTACGGTCATCGCAACGTGCAAGGCATCGCCTTCCGCCCCGTCACGGGCCGGCCCTTTGCCTGCGAGCACGGCCCCGGGCACAGCGACGAGGTGACACCACTGACGGCGGGAGGCAACGGCGGATGGGATCCCCAACCTGCTTCCGGCGTGTCCTGCGCCGGCAATTATTGCGGTTACACCTCGAACAGACCCGACGGCGCGCCGACGGCGATGACCGATCTGGCCAGGTTTCCGGATGCCATGCGGCCATCTTGG
>JAAZDE010000155.1 GCA_012512925.1 Desulfuromonadaceae bacterium | reverse complement strand
TCCCAAAGGGAGCCAAGCCCGCCTGTTTCCGGTAAGCAGCGATGATGATGTTCGGCGGTGTTCCGATCAGGGTGATCATGCCCCCCAGGAGCGAACCGAACGCCAGAGGCATGAGGAGCAAAGAAGGAGAGTGCCCATGCTGCCGGGACATCCAGATCGCTACCGGCATCAGCAACGCCAACGCTCCGACATTACTCATGAAGCCGGAACAGAAAGCAATGAGGACGGTGAGGGCGGCGACCTGAGCCATCGGTTGGGAGCCGACCCGCGAAAGACTTCGGGCAATACTGTCCACCACCCCGGCGTTGAGCAGTCCGCGACTCAGTATAAGTACCGCGGCGACGGTAATGACCGCCGGATGGCCGAAGCCGGCGAAAACCTCTTCCGCAGGGACCAGACCGGCGACGGTGGCGGCCAGCAAGGACCCCATCGCCACCAGGTCGTAGCGCCAGCGGTTCCAGACGAACAATACCAGCGTGGTTGTCAGGATCCCGAAAATAATCAGTTGCTGATCAGTGAACATGATGAAAACCTTTAAACCCTTTTCCACAAAGATTGTCAGTGAAAGTATAGCCTGTTTTTACGGTTTCATGGCACTGCTGAAGAGAGGGAGTGAGAACGGTCCGGGCAGAGCGAAACTAATTGATTTCGTCACCTCCTCTGAAAAGAGGGAGAGAAACTATGCCCAGATCAACCATTCCGACATACTGCCAAAACCAGCGATTCTGCGCTCCCGATAATTTCCGCTTTGTCCACGAAGGGAAACTAGAACTTCTTGCAAAACAACCGACCGCCTTGGTTTTTTTTCATATTCCTTTAAAAAAAATGAGGAAAATGATATAAAGAAAGCCCTTTGATAAATATTGGAACCATTGTCAAAAAGGAGTCGCCGCCATGTCAGTCAACAAGGTCATTCTCATCGGAAATTTGGGCAAGGACCCGGATCTCCGCTATACCACATCCGGAACGGCCGTGGCCAATTTCACAGTGGCCACCTCTGAACGATTCAAGGACCGCAATGGAGACCAGCAGGAGCGCACCGAGTGGCACAATATCGTGGCTTGGCGGGGTCTGGCCGAAGTTTGCGGCAAATACCTGAAAAAGGGGAAACAGGTTTATATCGAAGGTAAAATCCAGAGCCGTTCCTACGACGACCGCGACGGCAACAAACGCTATATCACCGAAATCGTCGCAGATCAGATGCAGATGCTGGGCCGCGCCGGCGACGATGGGGACTCCCCCTACCAGCGTAGCGGGACCCCACAACAACATGAAGAGACCCCGCGGGGAGGGAAAAGCCCCTTGGACGAATACTCCGAGCCTCCGTTCAACCCTGATGACGAAATACCCTTCTGAAAAGCTCGTTGTGTAACAAAAAATCCGGTTTCATACCGGATTTTTTATTTCGGCCGCTCATGAGGGAAGCCGTGGCGGTCGAAAGCCAGATGCTCGAAACCGAACCGGTATGGATGGTCGAGACTTTTGAAATGCCACTGGTTTTTGTGGTTGAAGGCAATCCAGCGGTTCATCCCGGTGAAATCGAGCATCCATCCCTCGCTGCCCCGCCGCAGAAAATAGGGAGCCACCTGGCGGTCGGCGACGGGGAAGAAGATCACCGCCCGCTCCCCGGCGATGCGCACCTCGGCGGCCGGCAGATTCCGCAACAGTCTCCGGAATTCATTATCCTGCTGGGCGTCGGTGACCAGCCACTGCCGGAAAAAGCGGCGGCTTTCGGGGGTGAAGATCCCCAGGTCGGGGTCCTTGATGTGGAACGATAGCGCCTCAAGATATTGCTTCAGGGTGAGAACCGGTTCCGCCTGGGGGATGTAACGGCTGGCATCCGATGCGGGCACCTTCTCCGGCGTTCCCGAATCGATGGTGATCGCCGTCTTGGCCCCGGCGCCGCCGGAATAGCGCCCTCCCACCAAACCTTTTTCAG
>JAAZDE010000021.1 GCA_012512925.1 Desulfuromonadaceae bacterium | reverse complement strand
TGCCGCCTGGATGAAGAGGGGAGGCGACTCCTGGAACTGGTCACCGACCGCCTGGCCCTCTCCGCCCGCAGCTACACCCGCATTCTCAAGGTGGCGCGGACCATCGCCGATCTGGCCGGAGAGGAAAACATTCTTCAGCCCCATCTCGCCGAGGCGATCCAGTACCGGAGTTTGGACCGAAAGACGACCTGAGGACCACCCCGACCTTTTTCCACCATTGACAAAGCCCCGGTTCCTTGCGGACCCGGGGCTTTGTCGTTCAGTGCGTTTGGGTTTGGGTCTTGTTCCGCGAAGATTGCTCACTGTGGGTTGATTCAGTCCGACCCCACCAAAAAAACATGTGGTCTCCCGGCTTTTTTCCGTCGTCAAGGAACCCCGCCGGGCCAATGCTCGGGACGCCAAGCAGATTCCTGGTCGCAAGACCGATGTCGAAAATGCACCGTGGTTGGAGCAATGACTCAGCCATCAAACCTGCTCAAAGATGGTATAGTTTTCTCGACCCATCCCTTTTGACCACAACCTTTTTTGAAGGAGATCCGTACATGGGCAAAAAAGAAAAACAATCATCCGGCTCAAGGATCAATGAGGCGGTCGGGAAACAGGGGAAAAAGTTGAAAGGAAAAGAATATGAGAAGCAGTTGAAGCGTCTCCACGGAGATCTGGTGTCCCTTCAGGAATGGCTCAAGAAGTCAGGGCATCGTGTTGTTGTGGTGTTTGAAGGTCGCGATGCCGCCGGCAAGGGGGGCGTCATCAAGGCCATCACGGAGCGGGTCAGCCCCCGGGTCTTCCGCGTGGTGGCGTTGCCGGCCCCCTCTGAAAAGGAAAAGACCCAGGTGTACATGCAGCGGTATATCCAACATTTCCCCTCCGCCGGCGAGATCATTCTTTTCGACCGCAGCTGGTACAACCGCGCCGGAGTGGAACGCGTCATGGGATTCTGCACGGAAAAGGAATACATCCATTTTTTGCAGGTCGTACCGCTTTTTGAGCGGATGTTGGTCGATTCCGGGGTTCAACTCATCAAATATTGGCTGGAAATCAACATGGAGGAGCAGGAGAAACGCTTCCGCTCACGGGTTGACGACCCCCGGAAGATCTGGAAACTGAGCCCTCTGGACATTGAATCCTACCATCGCTGGTACGACTATTCCAAGGCCAGGGACGCCATGCTGACGGCCAGCGATATCAAGGAGGCCCCCTGGTATATTGTTCCCTTCAATGACCAAAAGCGTGGCCGGCTGAATTGCATTTCCCATCTGTTGAGCCTGATCCCTTACGAAAAACCGGACCATAAAAAAACCAAGCTCGGCGAACGGGTTCTGGACAATGCCTATGACGACCGTGCTTCCCTGGAGGGCCGGAAGTTTATCCCGGAGATTTTTTAAGCGGAAGGTCAAAGGTCAGGCGCCAGGCCATCACTTCCGACCCTGACCTTTCCAGGCAAGGAGGTCGACGCATTTCTCCATTCGGGGCAAAGGCGGAATACCGTGGTCGGTTGGCGGTTTTTCCCAACTGGAGATGTCTTCCACAATCACCTCCTGTCCGAAGGCAACTTTGAACAGGTCGGACTTGGCACGGGCGCCGAAAAGCTCCACGGACAGATCCTCATCCCCAGCCACCTCGATAACGACTTTCCCGTCACTGGTGAAGCAACTCAATTTTTTGACGCCGTTGCTGCGCCGGCGATCCAGGCCGTCGGCCAGGCGCAGGATTCCTCCCAATTTGCCAACCAATTCACGATCTTCAGGGCTAAGGCGGTAAAAATCCTGATGTTTTTTCTTGGGAAGGGATTTGCGGTGATAGCGCGCCAGATTGGCGATGATTTCTGTCTCCCGCGGAGTGAAATCAAACAATTCGGCGTGGCGAATGAGATGGGAAGAATGCATGTGATGCTTGTTATAACTGACGAAATAGCCGACATCGTGCAGCAAGGCAGCCGCTTCCAGTATGCGGCGGGCCCGAAGGTCCCAAGATTTGTCTGCCGGAATACCGTCGAAAATGGCCAGGGACAACCGTCGCACTTGTTCGCCATGGGCCTCATCGGCATGACAGGAACGGGCAAAACTGAGTACCGACGAGAGCCAGTCCCGCTTTTTGTCCTCCAAGGGCCACAATCCATGGTTTTTCAGGCTTCGGATGATCAGCCCCTCCCGTAATCCTCCGGTATTTATTTTCAGCAGATTGGCTCCGAAAAAACGCATCAGTTCATCCACTGCAGCGACACCGGCCACGATGATGTCGGCCCGGTCCGGACTCAGCCCGTCGACGGCCTGGCGCTCCTTGAGGGTTTTTCTTTCCAGCATAGCCAGGAGATGGACGATTTCAGAGTGGAGGACATCATAACGATGAACACTGTCGTACTGTTCCCCGCGGCCCGCCATGATCATGCCGCCGATATTGGTCACAGGTCCCCCGGAGCCGATCAGACATTGAAGACCGAAATCCTCTCCTCCCAAATTTTTGCTGATGGCCTTGCGGAGATGTTTATGGAGACGGTTTTTTTCCTTGCTGCTAATGGGATCGCCGCTCAGAAAATATTCAGTCAGAAAGACCGCTCCCAGATCCAGAGAGTGAATTTTTTCAATGTGACTTCCCGTCGCGATGACCACTTCGACGCTGCCGCCGCCGATGTCGATCAGTCCATAACGGATGTTATGCATATCAAAATGGTGTAGCGCGCTGAGAGTGGCCAGTTCCGCTTCTTCCCTGCCATTGATGACGCGGATGTCGATGCCGGTCCGGGAATTCATCGCAGCGATGAATTCCTCGCGATCGGCGGCCTTGCGCACCGCACTCGTCGCCACTGCCTCAATGTAATCAACTCCCCACCCTTCAGCGATTTTGCGCATGCGCAACAGGGCATCCTGCGCCCGTTCCCAGGCGGCAGGGCTGATGCGACCAGAGACAGTCAACCCCTCTCCCAACCGAACGTTGGCTTTTTCGTCGTCGAGAATCCGGAATCCCTTTTTGGCATCGACTTCAATCACGATACAGCGGATTGAGTTGGTTCCGATGTCGATCGCCGCCAGCCGTTTATCATTCATCACTATTTCCTTATTCATGCAGGAATAATCAGGATCTCATCCTTTTTGCTATACTTTTACCAAAATATTATTTGGGTTTGGTTAATAGGTGGCGTTCCCCTCAGAATTTTTATCAGAATTTCTGCTGTTTTTGGTGGCTCTAACCCGATTCCAGCAATTTCCTAACCGAGCAACGGTAACAGTTAAAGAGAATTTTTCCATTTATTCGACTTTGCCGAAAAGCCTTCCGATGAGTAAAAACAAATCAGTCATTCCAAATAACCAGGCTTCAAAAAACTTAAGAAAAACAGTTCTTAAAACGAGTGAGCCAAAAACCCCCGATCTTTTTGGTTCAGAATTTTACCTGAACCGCGAATTGAGTTGGCTGGAATTCAACAGCCGGGTGCTGCATGAAGCCCGAGACCCACGCATACCCCTTCTGGCGCGGGTCAAGTTCGCCGCCATTGCCGGCTCCAACCTGGACGAGTTTTTCATGAAGCGGATCGGCGGTTTGAAGCAGCAACTTGGCGCGGGTGTCGTTGAAGAAACCGTCGATGGGCGAACTCCCAACGAGCAGATCGAGGACTGTTACGCTTTTGTCCTCAAACACCAGCAGGAGCGAGATCTACTTCTCGACATTCTGTGGCGGGATCTTCGCGAAGCCGGCATCGAAATCCTCGAATACCCCGAGTTGAGCGACACGGATCGCCGCTTCCTGCGCAAGGAGTATTACAACAATATTTTCCCTCTGGTCACACCCCAGTCGATCGATCCGGCCCATCCATTTCCCTTTATCTCCAATCTTTCACTCAATTTGCTGGTGACGTTGCGCTACCCTCAGGACCTCTCAACCTCCCTGGCCCGGGTCAAGGTTCCGATCAGCGCCGGCGCGCCCCGATTTGTCCGCATCGGCAAGAAAAACCGGTTTGTTCTCCTTGAAGAGGTCATGATCCAGAATCTCGACATGCTCTTCCCGGAAATGGAAATTGTCAGCTGCGAACTGTTCAGGGTCACCCGCAATGCCAACACCAGCCGCAATGAGGAACACGCCGACGACCTCCTGTCGCTGATCGAAACGACCCTGCGGGATCGCAAATTCGCCCCGATTGTCCGCCTCCAGGTTCAGCCTGGCATGGACCCCACCCATCGTGGCCGCCTGGCGGCCGAGCTCGGCCTAAACGAAGCGGCCGACGTTTTCGAACTGAAAGGGATAATGGGGATGCGCGACCTGTGGCAGATCGCCAATCTTGATCTGCCCAAACTGAAGGATACCGTTCACCGCCCCATTGATCATCCCGCCCTTCAGAATAACAGGAGCATCTTTCACATCATCCGTGAAGCCAGGGAGATACTGCTGCAACACCCCTATGAATCCTTCTCTTCTTCGGTGGAGCGGTTCCTTTCCGAAGCCGCCGCAGATCCCAAAGTGCGGGGAATCAAGATGACTCTTTACCGCACTTCCCCGGAAAGCCCCATTATAGATACACTGATCCGGGCGGCCCAGAACGGCAAACAGGTAGCCGTGGTGGTGGAACTGAAAGCCCGGTTCGATGAAGAAGCCAACATTCGGCTGGCCAACCGCATGGATGAGGCAGGAATCCATGTGACCTACGGGGTGGTTGGCCTGAAAACCCACTGCAAGGTCATTCTGGTCATTCGCCAGGATTTCAATGGCCTGCGCCGTTATGTCCATATCGGGACCGGCAACTACCACCCCGTCACGGCCCGGCTCTACAGCGACCTGGGGCTGTTCATTTGCGACAAAGAGATCGGCCAGGATGTGACCGAACTGTTCAACTACCTGACTACCGGCTACACCCCAAAACGGAGTTACCATAAGCTGCTCCCCGCCCCCAAGCATCTGAAAAAGGCGCTCCTCCACAAGATCCGCAATGAGATAGAACGGCATTCCCCTGACAAACCCGGCCAGATCATCTTCAAGATGAACGCCCTTGAGGATCCGGAAATAACCCGGGCTCTTTATCGCGCCTCCCAGGCCGGTGTCAAGGTGGACCTGCTGGTCCGCGACAGTTGCAGGCTGCGCCCCGGTCTGCCCGGTCTTTCGGAAAATATTCGTGTCGTCTCCATCGTCGGCCGGTTTCTCGAACATGCCCGCCTCTACTATTTTGCCAACGGCGGAAATCCCGAATATTTAATCGGGTCAGCGGATGCCATGCGCCGCAATCTGGAAAACCGTGTGGAAGTCGTGGCGCCGGTGGAGACTCCGGAACTGCAGCGCGATTTAAAAAAACTCCTCGATATTCAATTGAACGACCGCCGCAGTGCCTGGGACATGCAACCGGAGGGAAGCTACATCCAGCGAACCCCCGGCAAGGGGGAGGAATCCCGAGGAAGCCAGGAAATTCAAATTGAATGGGCGGAAAAACGCAATCGTGAAGCCACACGGCTGCGCAAACGAAAATCCAAGGATTTCGGCAAACGAAACCTGCGGTGATGATAAAGCCAATGACCCGTGGATCTTGCCACTATCTTCTCCCCGAAAATCACACTCCCCAGGACTCATTCACCCTGCTGGAAGCCCTCGGTAAGGTGAAGACCAAGGCTCCGGAAAAATCTTGCCGCACCTATTTCGACACATTCGATTGGCGTCTTCATCGCCACGGCAGTTCATTGATGGAAGAAAGACGTTCACACCAGATTCGCACCTGGTGGCGGCGTCTGGCGGATAACATGACACTGGGGCAGATATCCATGAGCACCCCCCGATTCGCTCGCGATTTGCCCAGAGGGCCGTTGCGGGAAAAAATTGCCTCCATCATTGAGATGCGCGCTTTGCTGCCGGTAGCATCCGTTGACGTCGTCGCCTATCAAGGAAAACTTCTCAACAAGAATGGAAAATCCGTGCTGCGGATTTGCGTTGAGTCGGCCATCCTCAATGAGGGTGGTCGATTTTCATTGCCTCACAGAATCCGCCTGGAGCCTCTGAATGGTTATCGCAAGCATTATGATCATGCCCGCAAACTGATTGAAAAAACCCTGTCATGCCAAACTGCAGAAGCGGAACTTGAAGAAGCCCTCCGCTGCCTCGGTAAAAAATCGCAGGATTATTCCGGCAAGCTTGATCTGAACTTGGTAGCCTCCATGGCATCAGGCTCCGCCATTAAGTTGATCTTGGAACAGTTGCTGACCATCATGGAGTGCAATCTGGACGGTGCGAGAAGGGGCACCGATTCGGAATTTCTGCACGATTTCAGGGTGGCGCTGCGCAGGACCCGCAGCCTTGTCAACCAGATCAAAGGAGTGCTCCCGGACCAGGTTCTTGAGAGGTTCCGTCCGGAATTCAAGTGGTTGGGAGAGATCACCGGCCCGACCCGCGATCTCGATGTCTATCTGCTAAAATGGCCAACCTACCAAATGTCCCTTCCTGAACCGATGAGGAACGATCTGGAACCACTGCATGGTTTTCTGACCCTGCGTCAAAAAAAAGCACAAAAAGTTCTCGCCCGGCAACTCGCTTCGAAACGATGTCAACGCCTCCTCAGGGAGTGGCGTGAATTTCTGGAAATGCCGATGGAATCAACGATCTGGCCGCACAAGGCCGAGCAGTCGATCGGGAAGATCGCCTCGCGGCGCATCTGGAAAACCTGCCGGCAGGTCTGGAAAAAAGGCGCCGTCATTGATGATTCATCGCCCCCTGAAGCTCTCCACGAGTTGCGCATCGCCTGCAAAAAGCTCCGCTATCTGATGGAATTCTTCCAAAGCCTTTATCCTGCCGATGTAATACGCAAATTGATCAAAACACTGAAAGAATTCCAGGACAACCTGGGCGGCTTCCAGGACATCACGATTCAAACCAGCGCCCTACATCAGTTCCGCCAGGAAATGCAACAGGAGCGAAGCGACCTTCCCGATTCAGTTTTCATGGCCATAGAGGTTCTCATCGACCATGTGCACTGTCAGCAACTGGCTTTCCGAAAAAAAATTGGTTCCCTTTTTACCGATTTTTCGGCTTTGGCAAATCGCCGGACTTGCCGGTCCCTTTTTCGGCAGAAGGTTTTTCAGAAAGAAACCGCAAAATGAAAATCCTTGCTACCTGCAACATCAAGAGCGGTGTCGGCAAAACCGCCGCAGCCGTCAACCCCCCATGAATTGCCTCAAGCGAAGGGATGACCACCTTGGTATGGGATCTCGACCCGCAAGTGGCGGCGACTTTCTATTTTCGCGTCAAACCGAAAATTAAAGGAGGAGGCAAAAACCTGTTTCGCGGCAAACCCGATCTAACAGGTCTGGTCAAGGGAACCGATTTTGAAAACCTTGATCTACTGCCCGCTGACTTTTCCTGTCGTCATTTGGATCTTTGGTTGAATGTAGGGGAAAAAACCTGGAGGGAACATGAAGAACCTGACCCTGATGCGTCACGCCAAATCCAGTTGGAAAGACCCAGGCCTGAAGGATTTCGACCGTCCACTTAAAAAAAGAGGGCGGGAGAATGCCCCGGTCATGGCCCGCCGCCTCACCAGACGCCATAGTCTGCCGCAGCTGATTCTGTCCAGCCCTGCAGTCCGAGCCCGGCAAACCTCTGAAAGGGTCATCCCGGAACTGGGCGGCTCGGTTCAAAGCGTCATTTACGAACCGCTCCTTTACCAGAGGGATGTGGATACATTATTGAATGTTATAAGAAAAATTGATGACAGGTTCAGCGATGTGCTTTTGATAGGACACAATCCGGAACTTACGGCACTGGCCAACTTCCTGGCATCCCAGGAAATCAACGAAATCGTCACCTGCGGTTTGGTCAGCCTCCGGTTGCCCGTGGAATCCTGGCAGCACATTCAGGCCCATTCAGGAACAGTCCTTTTTGAGGATTCCCCAAAAGGACCAGATAAAATGAAATGACCAACTTGATCTAACGCGGGTTTTTGACCGGGATCATCGATCTCAAGGAGTGTTCTTGCATTCTTTAATCCTCCCGATGGAATTTTTTGCGTTTTTTCATGATATCGACCCCTTTGCGGACAATGAGGGGAAAAATCCCGAGGAGGGCAAAGGAAAACAGCAGCGTGGGGGAAAGAATTCCGGAAAGACTCTCGATCCGGCCGAGTTGAGTACCGGCATTGACGTAAACCGCGGTCCCGGGCAGCATTCCAAGCTGACTTACCCAGTAGAATGTGAGGGTGCGCATGGGAGTGAGGCCCATAACCAGATTGATTACAAAAAAAGGAAAGATCGGGACAAGACGCAGGGTAAAAAGGTAGAAAACCCCCTCGGTCTCAATTCCATTGTTGACGGCCTGAAGACGGTTGCGGAATTTGGTCTGGACCCAGTTCCGCAGGAGAAACCGGCTGACCAGAAAGGCGAGGGTGGCACCGATGGTGCTGGCGAAGGACACCAGGATCACCCCTGTCCACAAGCCGAAGAGAAGGCCGGCCGCAATTGTCATGACTACAGCACCAGGAAGGGAAAGGGCCGTGACAAGTACATATAGGAGGAAAAAGGCCCCCAGTGTCGCCATGCGGTGGTCGGCGTAAAAACTCTGAAAACTTTCCTGTTGGTCTTTCAAAAAATCCAGAGTCATGAACCGCTCGAGGTCAAAGGCGAAAAACAACCCGACTGCCACCACCAGCGCCAATACAAGAAGGATTTTCGTGCTCCGGTTTTTCATTCCGCCAACCTCCCATTTTCACAATTTATAATTCGTCTTGATTGACTGTGGCGGGTATTTTGCCACATGTTCATCCCCGGCGGAAAGTTAATGCAAGCTACTTTTTTTGACACCGACGGAATAGATCGCCAGCCGCCCTGACTTATCTTTCTTTCTTTTTTCCTCTTTCAATGGTCGCGTCGCCGATCCCGGCGGAGAGGAAAACACCTTTCAGGACCATCTCGCCGAGGCGATCCACGACTGCTCAAATGTTTCCCTTGCGCGAAAGAATTTTTCACACGTCACTTTATTTTCAATTAATTTTCTTTTAAAAATTGAAATCAGGCCGTTTTTCTTTATCTTTGATAGAGAAACTTCCCCCTTAAAGTCAAAAGATGTTTGCCCTATGCCTCATCTCTTTCTTCCAATAGCGGTTATAACGTCAATTCTCCTTCTGGTCCTGTATGTTTTTGCCGCAAAGCGACATTATCTCAGTTCTCTTTTTCTGGGTGGCGCCCTGATCTGCTGCGCCGCTGTTGAACTCTGTGACTTTCTGGTGTTGCGAAATCCTCAGCATTTTTCCTATTGGAAAAGGGCCACACTCATTGCTGAATCCCTTCTCCCGATCCTGTGGCTTTCCTATTCCCTTTTCTTTGCAAGACAAGGAGGATTTCATAAGCTTGGTATTTTTCAACGAGGGGCAATAACCATTTCCCTGTTCTTTGTACCTGTTGCCATCTTCGTCCCGATGGAAAACTTTTTCTATTCGCCTGACTTCCCCCACGAAAAATTGATCTTTCTTGGTAATGTCGGCTATTTTTTCTATCTTGCTCTGCTGCTTTTTTTCATCCTCACCCTCGCCAACCTGGAAAGAAACCTTTTGTCTTTACCGGCGCTGGAAAAGTGGCGGGTCAAATTCGAAATTATCGGGGCAGGGGTCATCCTGGCCATGTTTATACTTTATTACAGTCAGGGACTCCTGTACCGGACGCTGAACATGGGACTGATGGCGGAAAAAAGCGCCGCCCTGCTGCTGGGCTGCGGGATGATCTTCTATTCCTTCTTCCGGCGGGGAGGGCTGTCAGGACTTTATATTTCCAGGGACATGGCCGTGCGGTCGGTTGTTGTCCTGATTATCGGCATCTATTTCCTCGGATTGGGACTGGCAGGAGAAGGGATGCGCTATCTGGGCGCCTCCCCCCAAAAAACCTTTTTGGGGCTGGTCGCCCTCCTCGCGGGCGTTGCCTTTTCCGTGGTATTGCTTTCGGAAACGGCAAAACGCAGGTTAAAGGTTTTTTTGCACAAAAACTTTTACCGCCAGAAATACGACTATCGGAACCAGTGGCTGGAATTCACTCAAACCATAACCGCCAAAAACAGCCTGGAGGAACTGGGGGCGGCCATTCTCGCCTTTTTCTGTAAAACCTTTGCCGTTCACTCGGCATCTCTTTTTTCACTGAAAGAAGGAAAAAACGCCTACACCTGTTTGGCCTCTCTGGAAATGGATACTTTGGGAACGGTTTTCCCCCACGATAATTCCCTGATTCGGTTTCTTGACAAAAGGGACTGGGTTTTCAACGCTGGCGACGACAACCCTGAAATCCTGGAAGAGAATGGGGATTTTCTTTTCCGACACGGAGTCACCTACATTGTCCCTCTTCTTTTCAAGGAGAAACTGGAGGGTTTCGTCATTCTTGGTCCACAGATAAATCCTGGTGAAATCGCCACATACGAGGATTATGATCTGATGAGGGTTCTGGCCCGCCAATCGGCCAACGTACTGCTGAGTCAAAAACTGATTGTGGAACTCTCGGAACAACGGGAAATGGCCGCTATCGGGAAGGTTTCCGCTTTCGTCATCCACGATCTGAAAAATCTGGTTTCCGCCCTCGACATGACAACCACCAACGCCAGAGACTTTATCGGAGATCCCGAATTCCAGGCGGATTTGCTTGCCACCCTCTCCGGCAGCGTGGGAAGGATGAGGGCCCTTATCGCCAGACTGAAGGATTTTCAGGAAAAAAAGATCCTGGCTAAAAGGCCCTGTGACCTGATGAAAATTGCCGAAGACTGCGGCAAAACTTTCAATACCCATCTGGTGAAGATCTCCGGGGAGTCGGCCATGGTGGAAGGAGATACCGCGGAATTGCAAAAGGTATTGTTGAACCTTGTCATGAACGGTATCGAGGCCTGTTCGGAAATGGCGCCGGTGACTATCGAGGTGGGCCAAGGGAAGGAGGCTTTCCTGCGCGTTGCTGATCAGGGCATTGGCATGTCCCGTGACTTTATCGACAAGTGCTTGTTCCGCCCTTTCCATTCCACCAAAAAAAAGGGCTTTGGCATCGGCCTTTATCAGTGCAGAAATATTGTCGAGGCCCACGGCGGCCGCATCGAGGTCAGCAGCGAAGAGGGAAAAGGCTCCGTTTTCTGCGTCTATCTCCCTCTTTCACAATCGGATCGAAACACCTTTAAAAGCAACAGGTCAACTCTGCCGCCATCCGGAGGAAAAGGTAATGCATGTTCTGCTGATTGTGGATGACAAGGAAGAGATACAAAAACAGCTCAAATGGGGCCTGAGCAAAGAGTACAAGGTCTTTGCCGCCGATAGCGTGGCCAGGGCGCTTGAACTTTTCCGCGAACATGAACCGAAGGTCATGACTCTTGATCTCGGCCTGCCCCCTGATGAAGATGGTTCCACTGAAGGTTTCCGCTGCCTGGAAGAGGTTATGCGGCTGGCCCCCTGGACCAAGGTGATTGTGCTGACTGGCCACGAAGAGCGGGAAAACGCCTTGAAGGCCATACGCATGGGCGCTTACGATTATTACACCAAACCGGTCAATCTGGATGAACTGCGCATCATTCTTAACAGAGCCTTTCATCTTGCCGTTATCGAAGAAGAAAATCGTCAGCTCCATTCCGCGCTTTCAGCGGAAGGAAAGGAGATGCAAGGAATATTCGGCCACTCCCCCAGCATGCTGGAAATATTTAAAACCATCCGCAAGGTCTCTTCCAGCGATGTCCCGGTACTGATTCTTGGCGAAAGCGGCACCGGAAAAGAGATGGTGGCCGCCGCCATCCATGGCAACAGCCCCCGCAGATCGGCCCCATTCATCCCCATCAATTGCAGCGCCATACCTGAAACCCTTCTGGAATCGGAACTTTTCGGTCATGAAAAAGGGGCATTTACCGGCGCATATGGACGGGTCCAGGGAAAATTTGAATCCGCCCAGGGAGGAACGCTCTTTCTGGACGAAATCGGAGAAATGCCTCTTTCCCTCCAGGTCAAGGTGCTGAGATTCATCCAGGAGAAGGTGATCCAGAGGGTCGGTGGCAGGGAAAATATCGAGGTCGATGCCCGGATCATCTCCGCTACCAACACCAATATCAAGGAAGCCATCAAGGACGGAAAGTTCCGCGAGGATCTTTTCTACCGCATCGGCGTGATCATCATCGAACTCCCCCCCTTGCGGGAAAGAGGTAACGATATCATCTTTCTGGCCAACCTTTTTCTGAGGCGGTTCGGCGAAATGCACAACAAAAGAGCCAGAAGGTTCAGTGCCGCCGCCCTTCGTCAGTTGGAGGCCCACTCCTGGCCGGGGAATGTCCGCGAGTTGGAAAATCGGGTAAAAAGGGCGGTGATCATGGCCGAAACCTCGATCATAGAGCCGGCGGATCTCGATTTTGCCGGTCAAGACAGATCCGCCGCCAATAATTCCGAAAAACCCCCGAGCACCCTGACTCTCCGGGAAGCCCGAGACCGCCTTGACAAAGAGATGATCCTGGCGGCCCTGGAACAGCATCAGGGAAATATTCTAAAGGCCTCGGAGCTGTTGGGAGTCAGTCGCCCCACTTTGTACGACCTGATGAAGAAACACGGGTTTCAGCACTCCTAGTCCTTTGTAGTTCTTTCACCTTTGCCGCAGAGGATGATTTACAACTGCCGCCCCTCCGCCCCACTCCGTTTCTTTCAGCAACCCGAAACTCCCCACCCCCTTATAACGTCTCACCTTAGCGACAAAGCACACCCACCCCTCTCAATCTGTTCAACCATACAAAATCACTGATCATATTGTCCCCTTGTCGGCGGTCGGATTTTTAATAATCGGACAATCTTTCCATCCCCGGCCGAAAGATACCTCCCCATGTCGCCGTTTGGCGTCATAAATGGCCTGAAAATTATTCATAGTCGGCTGAATTTATTTGTTTTTCGTCCTGCCATATAGCTCTTTCCAGCACTGGCATGATGTTGGCAAAACCTTCTTGGGACAACAGTTTTTCAGGTTCCTGAAATTTTTTGCTTTTAATCTTCAGAGAGGATCCGGCAAACCAAAAGCAACCCACGCCCGGGAGAATGTAATTGTGAACGGATTTTTTTGGGGTATTCCTGACCATCGTTTACCGGAAGGAGGGAAGTTGAGGGCTTCTGGGCGAGGTTGAGACGACATTGACTATACAAAAATGGATAAGATTTTGTGTCCAGCTTCAGTCCCAGGCGCCCCCCCGGGGAAGGACATGGACAAGGACTGACCTTTTTTGCAGAGTTGACTAGTTAATTCACGGCCGATTTTCTTTAAAAACAAAATCTCCCTCCATTCTGGACAAGTACGCAACAAATTGAATTCATTCAATAAATTAAATCGTCAGAGCAAAAAAAATTAGTTTTTCACGATTATTCACTTCACTATTTATCAAAAAATTAAATATCGTTCCGGCTATTTTTCTCGATGCTGCTACCACAAAAGGGGAACATGCTGAAATGATGGATGTAAATGAGCATCTGGACCTCAAGCAAACCTTTCAAAAGGCAACTTCTTGTATTAATTAGGAAATAATTTTTTGATATTTGGCTGGTAATGGCACATGTGGTGCTGTCGGTAAAGGAACGAATGAAAAAAACTTCCACAATCGCAGAAAAATGAGTTGTGAGTTTCTGCTTACGAACAAGGATAAGTAATGATCCCATATCGAAAAAAAGGGCACTTTTAAACGAAAATTCAGGTGACATAGCTCGAATCATATTCAACAAAGGTAACGCTGGAACAATCCAGCAAAACAAAACAAACAATTCTGAAAGGGACAGCCAGGTTGTCAAAGAGAGGGACGCGCCGTTATTTTTTTAATGGTAAATCAAAAACGCTCGTCTTCGACAAAAGGTGAGCATTCTTCTATGAACATGGAGATTTTATGAAAAATAAAAAGCTTTCGATCACATGGGCCATCGGCATTCTGTTTATGATGCTGTCGCCCTCTTTCGCCAAGGATGTCTCCCTATCCTGGGGGACCAGCACGGGAGCGACAGGTTACCGCATCTACTGTCAGGCCGACAATCCAAACCCGCCGTTTCCTCTTTGCGGCGATACCCGCAATACCAGTACGACCCATACCGTTTCCGGCCTTAACGACAACAAAAGCTATTCGTTCGCAGTTACCGCTTACAATCAATACGGTGAGAGCCCTTACTCAAATATCGTCACGGAAAAAACAACCGTCGTTCCTGCTCCGGACAATAACTCCGGCTCCACCACCGGTTCCGGCAATCCGCTGACCGGCCAGACCGAGATAACGGATGCCTGGAAAAAGGTGACCTTGTCGCGAAGTTTTGCCGATCCGATTGTGATCGTGGGACCGCCCAGTTACCGTGATGCGGCGGCAGGGGTTATCCAACTTCGCAACGTACAATCCAATTCCTTTGAGATCCGGTTCAAGGAATGGACTTACCTGGACGGCAAACACGGCAGTGAAAAGGTTTCCTACCTGGTGATGGAAGAGGGTCGCCACACCATGTCCGACGGCGCCGTCTGGGAAGCGGGTAGCTTCTACCTGGGTTCCAGCGGAAATCTCACCAATCAGGTTTTTATCAGTGGCTTATCTTCAACACCCGTTTTACTGCTGACCGCGCAGACCAGTGACGACGGGGATAAACCGGTGATGGTGCGGGCCGAGAACCTGACCAGCAGAGGTTTCAGCGCCGGTCTTTTCACCCAGGAATCGCTGCTGGGAAGTAGCCATGCTCAGGAAAAAGTCGGTTATCTGGCGATCAGCAGCCCTTACCAACAGGGATCGGTAATTGCGAATGGCACCACCCAGCAATACCTTTTGGGTAAAGGTGGGATCGCCAGTTCTTTTGTACAGATTACGGAGGATTTCGCCTATCGACTGCAAGAGGATCAGTCAAAAGATGCAGAAACCAAACACACCCCTGAAGAGGTCTGTGCGTTGATGGTTGGCTCCGCCCACTTTGCCCAACCGGTGACCATGAATGAAAAAGACACGATAGTCGTCCGGCATGTGGAAGGCAGCTGGAACCCGTCCAAAACCTCCTATCTCGGCCTTCGCCGCGGTTCCACCTGGTATCTCAAGGGGACAAACAGTGCTACTGCGGCAGCCGTCACCCTTTCTTTCGGTTTCGGAGACGTGCAATCCACCGACCAGGTATTTGCCGGCGACTGGAACGATGACGGGGTTGCGACGATCGGTATGCGCCGCGGCAACACCTTTTACCTGCGCCACACCAACAGCAGCGGCCCAGCTGACCAAGTGTTCACCTTCGGCCAAAGCAGCGACCAGGTGGTCATCGGCGACTGGAACGGTGACGGTGTGGATACCATCGGCCTCAAGAGGGGGAACCAGGTCCTACTGAAAAACAGTAATGATAATTCTCCTGCAGACCTCTCTTTCGGCTACGGATGGCAAACCGCCCTCCCCACCGACGTTCTTTTGGCCGGCGACTGGAACGGTGACGGGGTGGATACTCTGGGCCTTAAGCGGGACAACTTATATTGTCTGCGCAACAGCAACAGCACCGGCGATCCTCATGTCTACTACAACTACGAACAGGCAGCGGACGTGCCGGTGGTGGGGGACTGGAACGGCAATGGCATCGATACAATCGGAGTGAAGCGGAGCGACACATATTATCTCAGGAACAGCCACTCCTCTGGTGCCGCGGATATCACCTTCAAATTTGGAGAGGCGGGAGACGCTCCTCTTAGTGGCAAATGGTGATTTGAGTTTTATTTATATATAGGAAATGACAACGAAGGCCGCCCTGGGAGGGGCGGCCTTCGTCGTTGATGGCAAGGAAAGGGAAAAGGATTTGCTCCCCGGAAAGGCCTGTGCTAGCTTATCTTCTTGACATGAATACTCTTTTATCTTTTTTTGGTGACGAATGGCGCGAAAGGAAAGGCTCGACAAACTGTTGGTGGAGCGGGGACTGGTTCCATCCCGGGAACGCGCCCGCGCCCTGATTCTGGCCGGACGGGTGGTGGCCGCCGAGCAGCTTCAGGACAAGGCCGGCGTCCGCCTTGCCGAGGATGTGCCCCTGCGTCTCAAGGGGGAGGATATCCCCTTCGTATCCCGAGGGGGGCTCAAACTGGCCTCAGCCCTGGTTCACTTCCAAGTAAATGTCAGTGGGCGGACGGCGATCGATGTCGGCGCCTCCACCGGCGGGTTTACCGACTGTCTGCTGCAGAACGGCGCCGCCCGGGTATTCGCGGTGGATGTCGGCTATGGGCAGTTGGCCTGGAAACTCCGTCAGGACCCTCGGGTCACTTCCCTCGAGCGGACCAACATCCGCGAACTGGCCAGCGACTCTCTGGGCGAAAGACCATCGCTGGCGGTGATCGATTGCTCCTTCATCTCCCTGACTAAGGTTCTTCCGCCCACTTTGGCACTGTTAAGCGATAATGCCGAGATCATTGCCCTCATCAAGCCCCAGTTCGAGGTCGGCAGGGGGCAGATCGGCAAGGGAGGCATCGTCCGGGACGCCGATCAGCGCGAGGCGGCAGTGAAAATGGTGGGGGATATGGCAGTTCTTTACGGTTGCCTGGTGCGGGGCGTTATCGAAAGCCCCATCACCGGCGCCAAGGGGAATCGAGAGTACCTCATCCATCTGGTTCGCCAGGGAACCCGAGAGAGTCCATGATCAAACTGCTTCATTCGGCGGATATCCATCTCGATGCCCCCTTCCCCTCCCTTGGTGAAAAAGAAAATCAGCGCCGCAACGATTTCCTCCGCACCTTCGAACGGCTGCTGGCCCTGGCCAGCAGCTGGGAGGCCGATCTCTTCGTCATCGCCGGAGACCTGTTCGACACTCCGATCCCCACCGCGGCCACTCTCGCCAAAGTCCAGGGGGGTCTGCAGCGACTTATCGATCGGGGGATCGTGCCCGTGTTGCTGCCCGGCACCCATGACGGCCCTGCCTTCCCCAATTCGGTCTACCGTCGTCACCGCTTCCCCGGCTGCATTCTTCTCGACAATCCCCAGGTGACCGAACCCGTTCCATTGGAGATCCGGGGGGAAAAGATCTTCCTGTATGGTTTTGCCCACCGCTCAGCCGAATCGGCCCAGGCCCTCCCCAGCATGACACGGCGCTTCCCCGAAGGCATCCATATCGGCCTGTTGCACGGTTCCCGCATGGGCAGCCGGGAGTGGGATTATCGGCCCAAGGACCTCCCTTTTTCCCTCGATGACCTGGTGGAATGGAATCTCGACTACCTGGCCCTGGGCCATTATCACAACTTTGAGGTCTTGGACAAGAACGGAAGGGTGTTGGCCTGTTATCCAGGTTCTCCGGAAGGAAAGAGATTCGGGGAAAACGGCCCCCGCTACACCGCTCTGGTGACCGTCGGCAGGGAAGGTGTGACGGTGGAAAAGAGGGTGGTCAACCATCGCACCCTGAAAGAAATAACCCTCGACCTCTCCGGTTGCGTCGATTTATCTTCAGCCTGCCAAACGATTCGTTCCCTCGGCGACCCCGATCTGCTGCTGCGGCTGGAATTGACCGGCACTGTAGAGACTCCCATCGATTGCGCCTATCTCCAGGCCAGGGTTGGCGGTGACTTTTTCCATCTGCAAATAAACGACAAAACCCGCTTTTTCGACAGCCGCTTCGTTCATCGAATTGCCGATGAAGATTCCGTTCGCGGCTCCTTTGTCCGGCGCATTCGCTCCCGCATGGAAAAGGCAACCGAGGAAGAGCGCATTTCTCTGGAAAGGGCTTTCCGTGAAGTGATGGCCCGCTTTCAGATTCGCGACCGTGGTGAGGCATGATTCTTCAATCTCTGGAATTGAAGAATTTCGGCCGCTTCCATAGGGGGCGATTTGTCTTTGAACCGGGACTCAATCTGCTGCTCGGCCCCAACGGAGCAGGGAAATCGACCCTGATGGAGGGATTTCCCGCCGCCATCTTCGGCGTTAGAAAAAAGGACCGCTTCCGGCACTGGGGAAAGGAAGGCGATTGCCAGGTGGCCGTGGAATTTAGTCATAAAGACGGCTCGGTGCGGATCACGCGTGACATCCTGTCCGACGAAGTCCTGCTTCATGAAAAGAACGACAACGGCTCTTCTTTCTGTTTCGAAGGCCGGGTCTCCCCCTGTGGACGCTCTTCGGAACGGGAAGAGTACCTCGACCGGATCTCCTCCTATCTCGGCGTGGCGGAGGAGGAAATTTTCCGGGCCTCACTTTTTTACAGCCAGGGGAGTCTTGAAGTGGCGCCCCGTGGGGAACTGGAAGGGAAGATCAGAAAGCTCCTTTCCGGGTCTGCCGAGGTCGATTATGACCAGGTCCTGACCTCCCTTTTGGAAGACTACTTTAAAGTGACACGGCGCAACCCGTGGGGAAAAGACAAACTCCAGGAGCGGGAACTGGAAAAGGTCCGCGGAAAAATTCTGGAAGTGGATCGCCGCCGGCAGGAAAGCCGCGAGAGGATAGAGCGCCTGGAAACGCTCCAAGAAAGAATTGCCGGATTAAGGAGCGCTATCGAAAAGCTTCAGGAGGAGGTGGAAAAAGGAGGACGCTATCTCCATTGGCTCAGAAACCGGTTGGCCATGGCCGAGAGAGAGAATCGCCTGCAGGAAGATCACCGGCGTCTGCAACAGGAAGCCGCCAAGGTCGAACGCCTGCACCGGGAAAAAGAAGAACTGGAAAAATCCTTGGGTGACCTTCACCTCCCCGAGGAAACCGCCGCCATGCTGCACCGCATGATTCCGGAAATCCGTGAATTGCGGCGCCAATCGCTGGTTCTGGAAGAGCAGATTGACGGCGTCCTTGGCCGACTGCCCATTGGCCAAGGAACTTTCTGGGGGAAGGTTTTCCTGCTGTTGCTTTCTCTTGGCGGCGCCGGCGCCATGATTCTTCGGCATCGCCCCGATCTGCTGGTTCCGGTCGCTGTGACAGCGGGCACGGTGCTCTCCGTGGTTTCCCTGAAGGGTCTGATGAGTTGCCGTCGGCTGGCGCAACAGCGCCACCTGATCCGGGAACAGGCGCAGTTTCTGGAAGAGGACCTTGAGGACATCCGTCACCGGCTGCGGGAGATGGAAAGGGTGCTGGAGCGCATGAACCTCCAGCATGGGGAAAGTGAGCTGGAGGCCTTGCGGGAAACGCTGAGGCGACAAAGCTTCTGTCAGCAACGCCTGCGTGAGATCCACGGTGCCCTGGCGGTACTGATGGATCGTCCCCGACTCGACAAGGCGAACGAGACGGTAGCCCGGGAAATAGCGATCCTCAGGGAACAGGCAGGGGAAGGAGGGGCCATCCCTCCCCCCGAGGAGCTTCCGGTGACGGAAAAAAAGCTGACCCTGCTGAAAAAAAGGCTTAATGACCGGGAACTGGAACTGACCGAGCACCTTAGGGAGGAATCCTTTCTGCTCGGAGAGTTGGGTGATTATCAAAGTTTGGAGGATGAGACGGAGTTTCTAAAGGAGAGGGAGAAATTTCTTCTGGAGCAAAAAAGTGTCTTGGCCCTGGCCTACGATCTTCTCAGCGACGCCGAGAAGGATTTCCGCCGCGAATCCCTGAAAAAGTTCTCGGCGGAAATCGGTCGTTGGTTGGCCCTGGTGACTGCCGGAAAATACGGCCAAATCCGTATGGAAGATGGCTTCCGTTTTCTGCTTAAGGAAAAAGAAGGAGGCTGGCAGCCACTCGACCGCTTCAGCCGAGGAACCGTCGACGCCGTCTTTTTCGCCATTCGCCTGGTCCTGACCCGCCAGCTTTTCGGTGGGCGGCGGCTGCCTCTGCTGCTGGACGACCCGATGGTCAATTTTGATTCCCAGCGATTGGCCGATACGCTAAGATATCTGGAAACCACAGCCTCACAACATCAGATTCTGCTTTTCAGTCATAATCGGGGACTTCTTTCCCTGATCGACCGGGATGGCTGGCGGGTGATGGCTCTGGAGGAATGATTTGAATTTCTATGTCAGGGAGGAAAAAATGGAGAAAAACTGCCTTTTCTGCAAAATTGTCGCCGGCGAAATCCCCTCCCCAAAGGTCTATGAAGATGAACTGGTCGTGGCCTTTCGGGATATCGATCCCCAGGCTCCCGAACATATCCTGCTGGTTCCCCGCCGCCATATCCCCACCACCCTCGATCTGGAAGCAGCGGATCAGGAACTGGTCGGCCGGATTTTCCTGGTGGCCAATCAACTGGCCAGGCAATTCGATTTTGCCGAAGAGGGATTCAGAATCGTTAACAATTGCAAAGCTGCCGGCGGCCAAGTGGTGTGGCATCTCCATTTCCATCTCCTTGCCGGCCGCCAAATGGGCTGGCCCCCGGGGTAAATACTCCCCCGGATGAGTCGGAAAGCGTGAAAGGAAACGGTTTGACTGCGACCGACTACGAACGTAAAGAGAGGCGCCTGATTGAAGAAATCATGGAGCTTCTGGTGACCCACTATGGGGGAGGGCTGAACGAGGACGAACTGGATGGCAAGATCGAGATGCTGGAGCAGGCCATCCAAGTCGCCAAGATGTCCCACGCCGGACAGTTCCGCAAATCGGGGGAGCCCTATATCTTCCATCCGCTCCGGGTGGCGCACCTGGCGGCCCGCAACTGGATGGACTTCGCCTCGATCTGCGCGGCTTTGCTTCATGATGTCGTCGAAGACACCCCGGTTACCCTGGCGGAGGTGGAAGCAGCCTTCGATTATGAGATCGCCTTTCTGGTCAACGGCCTGACCAAAGTAACCGACGAGAAGTTGAGCCGTGAGATTCTCCGCAATCAGACCTACCGCAAACAATTGCTGACCGCCATTCAGGATGTGCGGGTATTGTGTCTCAAATTCTGGGACCGGATCGACAATCTTCAGACCATCGGCGCCCTGGATCCTGAGAAGCAATCCCTGATCGCCGAGGAGACCCGTGAGGTTTATGTCCCCTTAGCCCTCCATCTTGGGATGGGCCATGTCACTTCCGAACTGGATGCCTTGTCGTTGCGGGTTCTTTATCCGCGACGCTATGAACGTTACCAGGAGATACTGGAGGCGATCCGCGAAAAGCTGCAGCCAGAGTTGCGAAAAATTCGTTCCCAAATGGGTCAGTTATTTGAAAGCCAAAGGATCGAAGCCCTGATCAAGGACCGCTGGCGCCCATTTTCCATCGCCGCCGCACGGGCGGCCTCCCAAGGCTTCCCCAAGCTTTACACCATGGAGATTGACGTGGACCGGACACTCGACGCCTACCTCACTCTCGGCCTGGTCCACGGACTTTACCCCCCCATACCCGGCAAGTTGAAAGACTATCTGAACATCCCCTCCCAGTTCGGCTTCCAGGCGCTGCAGACCACGGTGCAGGCGGGAGGGTATCGGCTGAGAATCGAAATCACCACCCACAAGCTGGCCCGTTTCAACCGCGCCGGGGTTCTGGCCCCAGGCTTCGTATTCCGGAAAACCAATTTCCAGGAGCTTATGAGGTCTCTTCTGGAAGGCGAATCGGTTTTCGATACCGAAAGCCTGCGGCTGGCCTCCACCACCATCCAGGTCTATACCCCCCGCGGGGAGAGGATCATCCTTCCCGAAGGAAGCAGCGTCCTCGATTTTGCCTTTGAAATCCACGAGGAGTTGGGCCTGCATGCCGCCCGGGGAAGGGTCAACGGCAAGATGCGACTGCTCAAAGCCCGGCTCCTCGACGGCGACCAGGTGGAAATCGAGCGGGCGTCCAAGCCGCGGGCCCTGCCCAAATGGCTGGAATGGTCGCTGACCCCCAAGGCCCGCAACAGCATCCGCCGTTACCTGCGCAGCCGAGTGCGGGAGGAGAACCTTGCCAACTGACTCCCTGCGCCGAATCGGCCTTTTGCTTTTCATCCTCTTTTTTCTTCTGGTTGCGGAAACATCCGCGGCCGGATGGGTGAATATCTTCGTCTATCACCGCTTCGGCGATTCCCGTTACCCCTCCACCAACATTTCCCTGGACGACTTTGCCGCTCATCTGGAAATCCTGAAGCAGGAAAAAGTCGTCGTCCTGCCTTTGGGCGAGGTGGTGCGGCGTCTGCGCTCGAACAGCCTCCTTCCCGAGCGTTGCGCGGTACTGACGGTGGACGACGGTTATGACACCTTCCTGAGCGGCGCCATGCCCCTGCTGCGCCGTTACGGTTTCCCGGCGACTCTTTTTGTGAGTACCGGCAGCATCGGCAAAACCGGTTACCTGACCTGGCGGGATTTGACTTCTCTGGCCGCCGAGGGGATCGAAATCGGCAACCACACCCATGGTCACGACTACCTTGTCGACAGAAGGGAAAACGAATCGGAGGAGGAATGGCTCAAGCGCATCGAAAAAGACATCGCCTGCGCCCAGACTCTCTTCAGAAAAAACCTGGGTATCGAACCGCGCCTCTTTTCCTATCCTTTCGGAGAATACGTTCCGGAAGTCGTCGATCTTCTTGTTCGATGCGGATTTTCCGGAGCGGTTGTCCAGCACTCGGGAACCGTCGACCAGGCAACCGACCCCTTTCTTATTCCCCGCTTTGCCATGGGGGCCAGCTATGGAAATCCCGATAATTTTCTCATCAAACTCCGGATGCGCCCCTTGCCCGTCACCGTGATCGATCCTCCGAGCCCTTTGCTGGGCAGCGACAATCCGCCTTCCCTGCAGCTGCAAATCACCTCATCCGACGCCGACCTCTCCCGCCTCCGCTGTTATGTCGGCGGCAGGGAGTCGGTTGTCATCCAAAAGGTTCCCGGTTTTCCGGAGCGGAGATTGATCCTCGCCGGCAAACCGCTCACTTCACGGCGCACCACCTATGTTCTGACCGCTCCTTCCAGGGATGGGAAAGAATGGTATTGGTTCAGCCATTTGTGGATAAAAAAGGGGAGGGTAGCGAGTGGAGCCGGGTACGGTTGACGGGGTCGTCACAAGGGAAAATGGTTGCTGAATGAAG
This sequence comes from Desulfuromonadaceae bacterium, assembly GCA_012512925.1. Taxonomy (GTDB): domain Bacteria; phylum Desulfobacterota; class Desulfuromonadia; order Desulfuromonadales; family JAAYDE01; genus JAAYDE01. Next base: position 17,324 of record JAAZDE010000021.1, on the reverse strand, counting down.
TTCCCGGGAGATACTACACCTGGAATCTGAAGAACAGCAATTGCGTCTCAGAAAAGCGGAAAAGTTCGTTGTGATGGATGATTTTCCGGATATGGTCCACGTATCTGCCGCGTTGAGTGGAATAGAGCCGCAAGCCTTCGGCGAGTTTGTCTCCTCTTAAATCCGCCCCCTTGGAACGCAAACGGGAGCGGATATCGCGGAGTTCAGCATAGGCCCTGTGGGTATTGAGGTTGTTGAGATAGGAGCGGACCGACTCAAAGAGGGAGTTGAAGCGTCTTACCTCGTAACTGGCCCCTTCCGGCCGCTTCTTCGGTACCATTCCGGTTCCCGGAACAAAACTCCATTCCCCGAAAATGTTGTTGCCCATTTTGGAAAAACGCGAGGTGCCATAGCCCGATTCGCAGGCCGCCTGGGCCAGAATCAGGGCCGGCGGTATGATATCCACCCTTTTCAAAAGACTTGCCCGTTGTTCACGAGAAGTGAGAGGATCCCCGGAAACCTTGTAGTCGCGGGCCAGGATCTCGACGAACTCCATCTCTTCTTCGAAAAGCTGAACCCCTTCGTCAAAGCGACGGAACAGATTGATCAGACGTTCCCTGTGCAGAGCGATTTCCTGATTGGCCAACAGCGCCGCCGGAAGCATCGCCAGGAAAAAAATACGTTTTTTTTCAGCGACATCGGAGATGCGATCCAGGTCGGGGGGAAGTGAGGTCAGCAGAAGAGAGGGAGCAAATTCTCCAGCTGTTTTCCAATTGTAGTTGAGGGCGGAAAAGAGGTTCTTGGCCTGCTCATGGCTGCGGAGGGTGACGACTTTCGGGCGTACCAAGGCCTCCTCTCGAAAGTTACCATCGTCGCGAGAGAGCAGGATGTCGCCTGTCATCAATGCCGCGAGGCAGAAAACAGTCGCTGGGAAAATTTTCCAAAGGGCGAATAATCTCATAAAAAAACCAGGCTCTCTTTTTTTTCGGGGACTAACCGCAACCCTTGAGAACCGGAGATCCGTCATAAAACTATATCAAAACCCCTCCCGCCGGCAAATTATTTTTTTGGAACGCGGCGGAAAGCCTTGGAGAAGAGCCTCTCCCCAGGATGATTCGCGCCCTTGCTAGGTCAAGGTTTTTCGTGTTAGCTTTAACCGTTTAGAAGATTTCAAGGTGGTGTCTTCCATGGATATTCCATATCATCTCGCCATTATCATGGACGGAAACGGCCGCTGGGCCGAAAAGCGGATGCTGCCCCGCATCGCCGGTCACCGGGAGGGCGCCAAAAGCGTGCGCCGTGTCGTGGAGGAGTGCCGCCGGCTGGGGGTTGGCTATCTGACCCTTTACGCATTCAGCACCGAAAACTGGGGCAGACCCCGTGGCGAGGTCGAAGCTCTGATGCGCCTTCTGGAGCAGTTTTTGAGGGAAGAGACGCCGCAGATGGTGGCCAACGGGATTCGTTTCAATGTCATCGGCGATATGCAGCGGCTGCCGGAGGCAGTCCGGCAGGAAATCACGGCGGCCAGAAAGAAGACGGCCGACTGCCATGAGATGGTCCTGACCCTGGCCCTCTCCTATGGCGGGCGTGACGAGATCGCACGTGCCGCGCGCCGCCTGGCCGTGGAAATTGAGGAAGGACGGCTCGATTCCCAGGACATCGATGAGAATACCTTTTCCGGCCGGCTCGATACCGCTGACCTGCCCGACCCTGACCTTTTGATCCGCACCAGCGGTGAAAAACGGATCAGCAACTTCCTCCTCTGGCAGCTCGCCTACAGCGAATTGGTCTTTTCCGAGGCCCATTGGCCCGAATTCGGAGGAACGGAACTCAGGGCCGCCTTTGAGGAATTTTCCCGGCGCAAACGGCGCTTCGGACTGCTCCGCGCAAAAACGGAAAAGGGCCTTTCCGTCGGAGGGAGGTAGCCATCAAACAACGGATAGTGACCGCTCTGGTGGCCATACCGCTGCTGATTTTTCTGATCGCCTTCACGCCCCAGCCATGGTTCGGCGGAATCGTCATGGTGTCGGCCGGTTGGGGGCTTTTCGAGTTTTATTCGATCTGCCTTCCAAACCAGCGGAGGGTGGAGAAAGTGCTGGCGGTAATCAGCGGTTCCTTGCTTGTCTGGCTCCCCCAATGGCAGGAAAGTGGTCTCCCTTGGGGAATCTGGACATTCCTCTTTGTCCTTGCCGCGATTCTTTTTCTTTTCCGCTTCCAGGATCTGGCCACGGTCATCGAACAGTTGGGATTGATCCTCTTCGGCTTTTTATATATCCCTTTTCTTCTGGGGCATCTGAACCTGCTTGTCGATCTGGCAGCGGGGAGACAATGGATTTTTCTGACCTTGATGGCGATCATGGTCAATGATTCCGCAGCCTATTTTGTCGGCTCGGCTTTTGGCCGTCACCGTCTTTACCCGGCCATCAGCCCCAAGAAAAGCTGGGAAGGTCTGGTCGGGGGAATCGCTGGCAGCGTGGCCGCTGTTTTTTTCGCTAGGGCGGTTTTCTTCCCCTCCCTGGACCTGATCGATTGCCTTCCCTTGGGGCTTCTGCTGGGAGTGCTGGGACCGGTGGGGGATCTTTTCGAGTCGATGATAAAACGAAGCTACGGCGTAAAGGATTCCGGCTTCGTCATTCCCGGCCATGGGGGACTTCTCGACCGCCTTGACAGTCTCCTTTTCTCTTTTCCCGCAGTCTATTACTACGCATGGCTGGTCGTTGGATGATTCGACCGCGGATTGACACCATTCCATGAAGAATTTAGCCATTCTCGGCAGCACCGGTTCTATCGGCTCCAGCGCTCTGGAGATCGTCGCCGCCCATTCCGACCGGTTCCGGGTGACGGCCCTCACCGGCAATCACAATCTCGACCTGCTGGCCGACCAGGTCCGCCGGTTTTCGCCCCTAAGGGTGGCAGTCCCTGACGAGGAACGGGCGGCAAGGCTAAAAGAGCGCCTTAAGGACACCGGGACGGAGATTCTCTTCGGCATAGCGGGGTTGGTGGCCTGTGCCAGCCATGATGAGGCCGACATGGTGATCTCGGCCATTGTCGGCTCAGCCGGACTGATTCCCACCCTGGCCGCCATTGAGGCGGGCAAGGATGTGGCCCTGGCCAACAAGGAAACCCTGGTAGCCGCCGGCCCCCTGATCATGGAACGGGTGCGGCGTCGCAACGTCCATCTTTTGCCCGTTGACAGCGAGCATTCGGCCATTTTCCAGTCCCTTCAGGGGCACCGCAAAGGAGATGTCCGTCGCCTGATTCTCACTGCATCGGGGGGACCCTTCCGGGAAATGCCGCTGGACAGGATGCGTGAAGTGACCCCCGCCGCGGCCCTGGTTCATCCCAATTGGCACATGGGGAAAAAGATCACCATCGATTCCGCCACCATGATGAACAAGGGGCTGGAGGTCATCGAAGCCCGTTGGCTTTTCGACCTGCCGGCAGAGAAAATCGATGTCCATATTCACCCCCAAAGCGTCGTCCACTCCATGGTCGAGTACATCGACGGGGCAGTCATCGCCCAAATGGGGATCCCCGATATGAAGACCCCTATCGCCTATGCCCTTTGCTGTCCGGAGAGGATTCCACTCGACCTGCCACCTCTTGATCTCTGCGCAATGGGAAAACTGACCTTCCTCGAGGTGGATCCGCGGCGTTTCCCCTGTCTGGGCTTGGCTTACGAAGCTCTGCGGCGCGGGGGCACCGCCCCGGCGGTTCTCAATGCCGCCAACGAAGTCGCCGTAGAGTGCTTTCTGCGGGGGGAGATCACCTTCATGGATATCCCGACGATCATCCGCCTCACCCTGGAACGGCATGAGGCCGTCCCCATACAAAAACTGGAAGCGGTTCTCGAAGCGGACCGCTGGGGAAGGGAAACCGCCGCCATGATTTCCAGCACCGCCAAAGTGGAGGGTTTGTAATGACCATTCTCGCCGGTATCCTCATGCTGGGGGTGTTGATTTTCATTCATGAACTCGGCCATTTTTGCGTCGCCAAATTCATGAACGTAAAAGTTCTCAAATTTTCACTCGGATTCGGTCCCCGTCTGCTTTCGCGAAAATGGGGAGAAACGGAATACATGATCTGCGCCGTGCCTCTGGGCGGGTACGTCCAGATGCTGGGAGAGAATCCGGAAAAGGAGGATGAAAATCTCGAACTTCTGCCCGGCGATGAAAAACGCTCCTTTGCCGCCAAGTCTCCCTGGCGAAGGACCCTCATCGTACTGGCGGGGCCGGCAATGAACCTGTTGTTCCCCTTTCTGCTCCTCCCTTGGGCTTACCTGATCGGCGTACCGATGCCGGCTTTTCTTGAAAAGCCCCCCTGCATCGGTTATGTGGCGGCTGGATCCCAGGCCATCGACGCCGGCTTTCGGACGGGGGACTGCATCACCGCGGTCAACGATATTCACGTGACTTCCTGGGAATCGGCCGAAAAAGCGGTTCTTTCCCACCTTGGCGCCCCATTGCGGTTTACCGTGCAGCGGGGTGGAGAGGAAGCCGCTGTCCCCCTGGCAAACCCCAGGGATGGGGGGCTGGAAGGATTACAGTCCCTTGGCCTGCTCCCCCTGCAGGAAGCCCGTGTCGGCGCCCTGGTACCGGGACGCGCCGCGGCCAAAGCGGGAATGAAGGTCGGTGATCTGATTCTGGCCATCAATGGGCGGAAAATCGATTCCTGGTATGAAATCAGGACGATCGTCCAGGATCTGAATGAAAAACCGGGCCGATATCTGGTCGAGAGGGAAGGAGAACGTATCGAGTTCACCATCTGGGCGGAAAAGGAAGAACGGGACTCATCTTCCCTTTTTCTGATCGGCATCGCCCCCCTTCAGGAAACCGTCACCAAACGTTTCGGCCTGGGCGATTCAATCCGGGAAGGAGCCTCCAGAACCTGGGATCTGATCGAACTCACCTTCCTCTTCATCAAGAAACTGCTTTTCGGCGAGGTGTCGGCCAAAAACATCGGCGGACCGATCACCGTCGTCCAGATGGCCGGCCATGCCGCCCAGACCGATTTCACCAGTATCCTGTCGATTCTGGCCTTCCTGAGCATCCAGCTCGGCATTCTCAACCTGCTGCCGATCCCTGTTCTGGACGGAGGCCATATTTTCTTCAATTTCTGTGAGATATTGATCCGCCGGCCGCTGTCCCTGCGCACCCGCGAGTTGGCCCAACAGGCCGGTCTCATCTTGCTGCTGCTGCTGATGGGATTGGCCTTCTACAACGATCTGGTCCGCCTCTTCTTCGGAGGGGCGAGTGGCTGAACGACTTTTGACCATCGACACCTCCACGCCCTGCTGCAGCATTGCCCTGTCAGAGGAAGATCGCCTTCTCGGAGAGATTCTTATCAATGCCTCGGGACACCACACCCTCCAGCTGATGGCGTCACTGGCCGACCTGCTCAACCGTCTTGGCCTGGCTATCGCAGATGTGGATCTGTTTGCAGCAGTCATCGGCCCCGGTTCCTTCACCGGCCTGCGGGTCGGCCTGGCCACGGTCAAGGGGTTGGCTCTGGCCCGGCAGCGCCCCGTGGTGGGGGTCTCCTCGCTGCAGACCCTGGCCATGCACCTCCCCTTCTGCCGAGTTCCGGTCTGGTCCATTGTCGACGCTCGCAAAAACGAGGTTTATGCGGGAACTTTCGACTGTCGGCAAGGATACCCCGAGCCGTTGGCGGCGGAAACGGTCATGGCGCCGGAGCAATTGTTGGCATCCATCTCTGGTGAAGCCATTTTCATCGGCAGCGGCGCCGTCGCCTATCGTCCCCTGATCGAAAAGGTCATGGGCGAACGGGCCTGCTTCCCTCCTCCGCCAGCCAATCTGCCACGGGCTTCCAGCGCCGCACTGCTGGCCCGGCAGGAATTCCGGGCGGGACGAAGCGTCGCCCCGGACCGGTTGTGCCCTGTCTATATCCGCCCTTCCGAGGCGGAAATCGCCTGGGCGGCGAAAAGGTTGCCGGGATGATTGGCCGTTGACAAAAGTGGTTGTTTTTTTTATTGTTGGGGCACCATAACATGGGCAAGGAGTCGGCGCTGAGGAGGTTCTCGATGGATGAAAAGGAAATGGAGCTAATCCGGCAGTTGAGAGAAGAAAATCCCCGTTACCGCAAACTATACGAAGAACATCTCTTGCTGGAAAAGGAACTGGCCCGTCTGGATGGCAAACGCTTTCTGACTCCTGAAGAAGAGTTGGAGCGGAAAAACGTCCAGAAACTGAAGCTGGCCGGCAAGGATGAGATGGAAAGCATCCGCAAGAATTATTACGGATGACCGTTCTTCCGGCTGGATTGATAAGTGAAAGGGTTCGGACCCTGGTCCGAACCCTTTCACTTATCATGGCCGAAGGAAAAGAGAACCTCATTTTTTCAACCAGGGTTTTCGATTCAAAAGGGAAAAAACATGAACAGCGATCAGATCAAGGAGGGCTGGATCCGGGCGCCGCACCGCAGTCTCCTCCGCGCCGTCGGTTTGACGGATGAAGACTTCGGCAAACCGTTCATCGGCGTGTGCAATTCCTTTAACGAGATCATCCCCGGCCATGTCCACCTGAATCGCGTTTCCGCCGTGGTCAAGGAAGAAATTCGCCAGGCGGGAGGAGTCCCCTTCGAATTCAACACGATCGGCATCTGCGACGGCATAGCGATGGGGCATGACGGGATGAAATACTCCCTGCCCAGCCGGGAACTGATTGCCGACTGCGTTGAATCGATGGTCAAGGCCCACTGTTTCGACGGCCTGATCTGCATTCCCAACTGTGACAAGATCATTCCCGGCATGCTGATGGGAGTTCTGCGGGTCAACATACCCGCCATCTTTGTCAGCGGCGGACCGATGGCGGCGGGGAAAGGCCCCGATGGCCGGGTTCTTGATCTCATCAGCGTATTCGAGGGAGTGGCTGTCCACAGCCGGGGCAAGATCAGTGATGCTCAACTGGAGACCATCGAAAAGCACGCCTGCCCAGGTTGCGGCTCCTGTTCGGGGATGTTTACCGCCAATTCGATGAACTGCCTATGCGAAGCCATCGGCATCGCCCTGCCCGGCAACGGCACCATCCTTGCCATCGACCCGCGCCGGCAGGAACTCTACCGCGCCGCGGCGCGGCGCATTGTGGTGATGGCCGGCAGTGGCGGCCCGGTTCCACGCGATATCGTCACCGTTGCTTCCATCGACAACGCTTTCGCCCTCGACATGGCCATGGGAGGCAGCACCAACACTGTTCTGCACACCCTGGCCATCGCCCATGAGGCGAAGTTGGCCTACGATCTCGGTCGCATCAACAACATTTCGGAGCGCTGCCCCAACATCTGCAAGGTCTCTCCCTCCTCCCATTTCCATATCGAGGATGTGGACCGCGCCGGCGGGGTGAGTGCCATCCTCGGAGAAATAGCCACCATACCCGGCCTGATCGACCCCGCCTGCATCACGGTGACCGGAAAGTCCCTGGGAGAAAATATCGCCTCCGCCCAGGTTCGGGACCGCGAGGTCATCCGTCCCCTGGACAACCCCTATTCCGCCGACGGCGGCCTGACGATCCTTTACGGCAACCTGGCCGAACAGGGAGCGGTGGTCAAGAAAGCAGGAGTGGCTCCGTCGATGATGAACTTCGAAGGGGAAGCCATCATCTTCGACAGCCAGGCCGAGGCCTGTGAGGGGATTCTGGCGGGGCGGGTCAAGGCGGGGCATGTCGTTGTCATCCGCTACGAGGGACCCAAAGGAGGACCCGGCATGCAGGAGATGTTGGCGCCGACCTCCTATATCATGGGACAGGGCCTGGGAGAAAGCGTGGCACTCATCACCGACGGGCGTTTCTCCGGAGGAACACGGGGCGCCTGCATCGGTCACGTCTCCCCCGAAGCTGCCGAGGGTGGAGTGATTGCCCTTCTGAAAGACGGCGACCGGATTCGCATCTCCCTGGAAGACCATCTGCTCGAAGCCGATCTGACCCCCGAGGAAATCGTCATTCGCCGGACCAGCCTCAAACCGTTCCGGCCCAAGATTACGGAGGGATATTTGAAACGCTACTCCCTGCTGGTACAGAACGCCGCCAGGGGGGCGGCACTGGAATAGCCAATTTTTCCAGGCCAACGGAAGCTTGAGGAGTTTTTTCAGTGAAAATGACCGGTTCGAAGATTCTTCTGGAATGCCTTCGCCTGGAGGGGATCGATACCGTTTTCGGTTTTCCCGGCGGAACGGTTATCAACATCTATGACGATTTGGTGGATTCCCCGATCCGCCACATTTTGACCCGCCACGAGCAGGCGGCCGTCCACGCCGCCGATGGCTATGCCCGCGCCACCGGCAAGGTCGGGGTGGTAATCGCCACCAGCGGCCCCGGCGCCACCAACACGGTGACCGGTATCGCCACCGCCTACATGGATTCGGTTCCCCTGGTTATCATCACCGGTCAGGTGCCGACACCGCTGATTGGCAACGACGCCTTCCAGGAGGCCGATATCGTCGGCATCACCCGCCCCATCACCAAACACAACTACCTGGTCAAGGATGTCCAGGATCTGACCCGGATTGTCAAGGAAGCCTTTTTCATCGCCCGCACCGGGCGCCCCGGGCCGGTGCTCATCGATTTCCCCAAGGACATCCAGGTCGCTTCGACCAAATTCGACTATCCGGAAACGGTCAATTTGCCGGGATACAGGCCGACCTACAGCGGCAGTCTCCGTCAGGTGGAAAAAGCGGTGAAGATGATTCTGGCCGCCAAGCATCCGGTGATCTATGCCGGCGGCGGCGCCAACACCCACGATGCGGCGGAATGGCTGAGGCAGCTGGCGGAAACGATCGAGGCGCCAGTGACAACCACTCTCATGGGAATGGGAGCCTTTCCCAAGAAACACCCCCTTTCCCTGGGCATGCTCGGGATGCACGGCACCTATTCCGCCAACATGGCGGTCACCGAATCGGATCTGTTGATCGCCGTGGGCGCCCGTTTCGACGACCGGGTGACAGGAAGCGTTCCTCATTTCGCCCCCCATGCCAAGATCATCCACATCGACATTGATCCGACCTCCATCAAGAAGAACGTTCGCGTCGATCTGCCGATCGTCGGCGACCTGCACGATGTTCTGGAAAAAATGGTCGCCAATCTGGCCGAATTTCCCGAGGAGGTCAACCGAGCCAAAGAGGAAACGGCCCCCTGGCGAAGCCGGGTCGCCGCCTGGAAGGAAAGCCATCCGGTGCGCTACACCCCGTCGTCTTCCGTCATCAAACCGCAGTTCGTCATCGAAAAGCTGCGCGAATTGACCACAGATGATGCCATCATCACCACCGAGGTCGGCCAGCATCAGATGTGGACCGCGCAGTTCTTCGCTTTCAGCCGGCCCCGCACTTTCCTCACCTCGGGGGGCCTGGGCACCATGGGTTTCGGTCTTCCCGCCGCCCTGGGCGCCCAGGTCGCGTTTCCCGAACGGCGCGTCATCGATATCTCCGGTGACGGCTCTTTCCAGATGAATTCCCAGGAACTAGCCACCCTGGTGCAGTTCAATTTGCCGGTCAAAATCGTCATCCTCAACAACAATTACCTGGGTATGGTGAGACAGTGGCAGCAGCTCTTTTTCAGAAGACGCTACAGCCAGACCATCCTCGAGGTTCCCATCGATTTCGTCAAACTGGCGGAGGCTTACGGAGCCGTCGGGTTCAGCGTCAGCCACCCCGACGAGGTGGAGGGGACCATCCGCCGCGCCTTCGATGTGCCGGGACCGGTCATTATGGAGTTCAAGGTTGAGCGGGAAGAGAACGTCATCCCCATGGTGCCGGCCGGAAAGGCCTTGAACGAGATGGTCCTGTCCTCCTGATCGCTATCTTGCAAAGGAAAACGGTTGCCATGAAACATACCATTTCGGTTCTGGTTGAGAACGAGTTCGGCGTACTGGCCCGGGTGGCCGGGCTCTTTTCCGGCCGGGGCTTCAATATCGAAAGCCTCTCCGTCGCCCCGACTTTGGACCCCGCCATCTCCCGCATGACCATCGTCACCCATGGGGATGAAAGAATCCTGGAACAGATCAACAAACAGCTCCATAAGCTGATCAATACCATTCGGGTCATCGATTTCACCGATCAGGACCGCGTCGAGCGGGAAATGGCCTTGATCAAGGTGAGTGCCGAGGAGGATACCCGCGCCGAAGTGCTGCGCATCGCCGATATCTTCCGGGCCAAGGTGGTCGATGTGGCGCCGCGTTGCTACACCATCGAGGTAACCGGAACCCCCGGCAAGGTGGGAGCCATTGTCGAACTGTTGAGACCGATGGGAATTCGTGAATTGGTGCGGACAGGTCCCGTGGTATTGGGACGGGGACCCAAGGTTGTGGAAAAATAAACGTTATATCAAGGAGGGAAGATGAAGGTCTATTACGACAAGGATGCCAGCCCGGAAGTGCTGCAGGAGAAGACCATCGCCATTATCGGTTACGGCAGCCAGGGGCACGCTCACGCCAACAACCTCAAGGACAGCGGTTTTTCCGTCATCGTGGCCGAAGGAAGCCCCGGCAGCCCGATCTGGAAAAAGGCCGAGAAGGCCGGCTTCGAGGTTTTACAAACCCCCGATGCGGTGAAGAAAGCCGATGTGGTCATGTTTCTGGCCCCCGATGAGATGCAGGGAGACATCTACCGGGAGCAGATCGCCCCGTATCTCAAGGATGGGGCTTTCCTCGCCTTCGGCCATGGCTTCAATATCCATTTCGGGCAGATTGTTCCTCGCAAGGATATCAATGTCTTCATGGCGGCGCCCAAGGGGCCGGGGCATATGCTGCGTCACGAATACAAGAACGGCAGCGGTGTCCCCTGCCTGATCGCCATTCACCAGGACCCTTCCGGGATGACCAAGGAAGTGGCCCTGGCCTATGCCAGCGGCATCGGCGGCGGCCGCGCCGGGATCATCGAAACCACCTTCCGCGAAGAGACCGAGACCGATCTTTTCGGTGAGCAGGTGGTCCTTTGCGGTGGTGCCACAGCCCTCGTCCAGGCCGGTTTCGAAACCCTGGTGGAAGCCGGCTATGCGCCGGAGATGGCCTATTTCGAATGCCTGCACGAACTCAAACTGATCGTCGACCTGTTGTATCAGGGAGGGATCGCCAGCATGCGTTACTCCATTTCCAATACCGCGGAGTACGGCGATCTGACCCGCGGCCCGCGCATCATCACCGACGAAACCAGAAAGGTGATGAAAGAAATCCTGCGTGAGATCCAGGACGGTGAATTCGCCCGCGAATGGATGCTGGAAAACCGCGCCAATAAGCCGGTATTGTCCGCCCTGCGTCGCCAGGGAGCCGCCCATCCCATCGAAGAGGTGGGGAGCAGGCTCCGTTCCATGATGAGTTGGATCGGCAAAAACCAGTTGGTCGAGCGGGATGCCGACTGACGAGCCGAGGTGCGGGGATAACGCCGGAAAAACCGTGCAAAGGAGCTGACCAATGACCAACAACAATCAGCCGATAGCCAAAGAGGGATATCCCTTTATCCTGCTGTTCGCTTTTGTCACCCTCGTTTTCGCCCTGCTCGGCTGGGGATTTCTGACCCTGGTGCTGCTGGCCTTGACGCTTTTTGCGGCCTATTTTTTCCGCAACCCGGAGCGCTGCATCCCCGTCGACGAGAACGCCGTGGTCTCACCGGCCGACGGCAAGGTGGTTTTCGTCGGCGAGGTCAGGGAAGACCGCCTTCTAAAGGCCGAGACACTGAAAATAAGCATCTTCATGTCGGTATTCAATGTCCACGTCAACCGCGTCCCCTTTTCCGGCAAAGTCGTGGATACGTTCTACCGCAAGGGTGAATTCCTCAACGCTTCCCTCGACAAGGCGAGCGACCTCAATGAGCAAGCCGGCATCCTTCTGGAAACGGAGAACGGCAAGCGGTTGCTCTTTGTCCAGATCGCTGGTCTGATAGCACGCCGCATCGTCACCTATCCCCAACTCGGCGAGGCCTTGACCAAAGGGATGCGTTACGGCCTGATCCGCTTCGGTTCCCGTGTCGACATCTATCTTCCGAAAGGAACCAGAGCGGCGGTACGCATTGGGGATCGCGCCATCGGTGGGGAGACCATCATCGGATATCTGGAATGAGTGAGCCAACGGTACGTCCGGAACGGGGGGAGCGCTTTGAGAGTCTCCGCAAGGGGGTTTATATCCTCCCCAACCTTTTCACCACCGGCAGTCTTTTCGCCGGCTTTTACGGCATTGTCTCGACGCTGAACGGCGACTACTACATCGCTTCATGGTTCATCCTTGTTTCCGGCATCTTCGATGTGCTCGACGGCAAGGTGGCGCGTCTCACCGGTACCACCAGCCGTTTCGGCATCGAGTACGACTCCCTGGCCGACCTGGTCGCCTTCGGCGTGGCGCCGGCTCTGCTCATCTACGCCTGGGCACTGCGCCCTTATGGAAAAGTCGGCTGGCTGGCGGCTTTCCTCTATGTGGTCTGCGGCGCTCTGAGGCTGGCCCGTTTCAATGTCCAGATCAACACCGTCGAATCGAAACGTTTCATCGGTCTGCCGATTCCGGCCGCGGCCTCGATTCTGGCCTCATGCGTCCTTCTCTTCTACTATCTTGGGGGATCGGGAACGATCAAGAAGGTTTCGGTGCTCCTGCTCATTTACATACTCGCCTTCCTGATGATCAGCAACTTCCGTTATTTCTCCTTCAAAGATCCGGAATTGTTCAAGCGCCAGCCCTTCGCTTTTCTGGTACTGGCGATCATCGCCATCATCGTCATCGTCTCCAAACCGGAAATCTTCATCTTCACCATCTTTATTGCCTATATGCTTTCCGGACCATTGATCTATCTGTTGCGTTTGCTGCGCTGGCGGAAAAAACCCAAGGAGAGTTCCCCATAGGCCCTTGAATATCTGATTTAATCCGGCGGCGCCTTCACCCAAAGAGAAATTTAGCGAAAAAAGTCCCGGCATGTTTGGATGACACAGGTTCAGCGAATTTTGTCTTGACAAGTCTCAAATGAGTCTGTTACCAATTTAGAATATGGTTTAAAAAGCGTTGAAGAGGAGTAGTAGGCCTATCTTCCTGTCTCAGAGAGCCGGCGTTCGCTGTGAGCCGGTACAGGGTGCCGCCGAACTCGCCTTGGAGCTGCCGAAGTGAACGGTGTCTTTCTTGTATTCCAGTGCCGCTAGCTTTGGTCGTGAGCCTGCGTTAATGGTAATTCGAGCATCCCCGCTTCTGGGGATGGAATCAGGGTGGTACCGCGAAGCTGAAAGCTTTCGCCCCTGTCAGGGGCGGAAGCTTTTTTTATTTGGGATTTGTTCGACCATCTGGAACAGGTTTTACTTTTCAACATCATCACCGGAAAGGAAGCGGCAGTATGAGTACAGACAATATGATCAGAATTTTTGACACTACCTTGAGAGACGGGGAACAGGCACCTTCCGCCAGTATGAATGTAGATGAGAAACTGCGCATCGCTCATCAGCTCGAAAAACTGCGGGTCGATGTCATCGAGGCTGGATTTCCCATCGCCTCCGAGGGAGATTTCGAAGCCACCAAAAAAATCGCCCAGACCATCAAGCGCTGTGAGATCGCCGGACTCTGCCGGGCCAACGCCAAGGATATCGACCGCGTCTGGGAAGCGGTGAAATATGCCGGGGAGCGGGGACGCATTCATACCTTCATCGCCACCAGCGACGTGCATATGAAGTACAAGCTGCAGATGGGAGAGGACGAAGTGGTGGCCAAAGCCGTGGAGGCGGTTAAAAGGGCCCGCGGCTATACAGCCAATGTGGAATTTTCCGCCGAGGATGCGGTAAGAACTCGTCTCCCCTTCCTGGCGCGGGTGGTGGAAAGGGTAATCGACGCCGGAGCCGCCGTGGTCAATATCCCCGATACCGTCGGCTACACCATCCCTTCCGAGTATTTTCAGATCATCCACTATCTCAAGAAAAACGTACCCAACATTGATAAGGCGATCCTTTCGGTCCACTGCCACAATGATCTCGGCCTGGCGGTGGCCAATTCCCTGGCCGCCATCGAAGCCGGGGCGCGGCAGGTGGAATGCACCATCAACGGCATCGGCGAACGGGCCGGAAACTGCTCCCTGGAAGAGGTTGTCATGAGCCTCAACGTCCGCAATGACATTCTTCCCTACCGGACCAACATCGACACCACCCACATCTACGCCACCAGCCGTCTCCTGACCACCATCACCGGCATCATGGTGCAGCCCAACAAGGCGATCGTCGGCGCCAACGCCTTCGCCCATGAGGCGGGAATCCACCAGCATGGGGTGATGATGGAAAAATCAACCTACGAGATCATGACTCCCGAATCGATCGGCCTCAACCAGAACAAGCTTGTCCTCGGCAAACACTCCGGACGTCATGCCTTCAAGCAGCGAATCGAAAGTCTCGGCTATGATCTCTCCGCCGAGGATATGGAGAAAGCCTTCATCCGCTTCAAGGCCCTCGCCGACAAGAAGAAACAAATCTTCGACGAGGATCTGGACGCCATTGTCGCCGATGAAATCATCCGCGCCCCGGAAAAATACAAACTGGTGCAGATGAACGTCTCTTCCGGTTCCTTCGCGGCGCCGACCGCCACAGTCGAGATGGAGATCGACGACAAACTCAGAAAACTGGCGGTCATCGGCGAGGGCCCGGTGGACGCCACCTTCAAGGCGATCCGCAAACTGGCGAAAAGTAAGGCGCGGCTCCTGCAATTCTCCATCGACGCCATTACCGGGGGCAGCGACGCCCAAGGAGAGGCCACCGTCCGTCTCGAAGAGGAGGGGCGCGAGGTGATCGGCCAGGGAGCCCATCCCGATGTCATTGTGGCCAGCGCCAAAGCTTACATCAATGCCCTAAACCGACTCCACACGCGGCACAACGGCATCAAGAAGCCCAGCCTGTGAGACAGGTCGCCGGAAACTGCGCCTTTGGCCCCTACGCTACGATGCTCATCCCGGGACCTTGCCTGAGAGACCAAATTTCTCTTCTTCGGCAATCAGATCTGCACCACGATGAGGCTGACGGGAGGGAAGGAACGGTTGTTTTCCGGTTTCCGTTGAGGTATTTATGAAAGAAAGCCGCTCCGTTATGGAGCGGCTCGGTCATGGAAGGAATGGACATGGGAAAAAATATTGCGGAAAAGATTTTTGAGGCACATCTGCGGGACCGCCCTTTCCCCGGCACTCAGGTGCTCGACATCGATCGGGTCTTCTGCCACGAAATTACCACTCCCGTGGCGATCTGCGATCTGGTGGCGCGGGGCAAGGACCGGGTTTTCGACCCGACCAAAATCAAGGCGGTGATCGATCACGTCACCCCTTCCAAAGACAGCAAGACGGCGCTTCAGGCCAAGATTCTGCGGGACTGGGCGCGCCGCCACGACATCGTCGACTTTTTCGATGTGGGGCGCAACGGCGTCTGCCATGCCCTGTTCCCGGAGAAAGGCTACATCCGGCCCGGCTTCACGGTCATCATGGGGGACAGTCACACCTGCACCCACGGAGCCTTCGGGGCGTTTGCCGCCGGGGTCGGGACCACCGACCTGGAGGTCGGCATCCTGAAAGGGGTCTGTGCCTTCCGCGATCCGAAGACGATCAAGGTCTATCTGGATGGGATTCTGCCGCCGCGGGTCTATGCCAAGGACGTGATCCTTTTTGTCCTCGGCAAGCTCGGTGTCAACGGCGCCACCGACAGGGCCATCGAGTTTACCGGACCAGTCATCGACGCCATGTCGATGGAATCGCGGATGACGGTTTCCAACATGGCCATCGAGGCCGGCGGCACCTCCGGGATCTGCCCTCCAGACCGCATAACCGCTGAATATCTTTGGCCTTTCGTCCATAACGACTATGCCGATATAGACGCCGCAGTGGCCGATTTTCAAAAATGGCATTCCGATCCCGATGCCGAGTACGAACGGGAGTACCGTTTCGACGTCTCCGCCCTGGCGCCGCAGGTCACCTACGGCTACAAACCGGACTGCGTCAAACCGGTGTCTGAGATGGCCGGCACCCCCGTCGACCAGGTCTACATCGGCACCTGCACCAACGGCCGCCTCGAGGATCTGCGCATCGCCGCCGCCATCCTCAAAGGAAAACGGATCGCCGACCGGGTGCGTGGCATCGTCTCCCCGGCCACGCCGAAGATCTTCCAGGAGGCCTTGGCCGAGGGGATCATCGGTATCTTCATGAACGCCGGTTTCTGCGTCACCAATCCGACCTGTGGGGCCTGCCTGGGAATGAGCAACGGAGTGTTGGCCGAAGGAGAAGTCTGCGCCTCCACCAGCAACCGCAATTTCAACGGACGTATGGGAAAAGGGGGCATGGTGCATCTGGTCAGTCCCGCCACCGCCGCGGCGACCGCCGTTGCCGGAGTCATCACCGATCCCCGCACGATCTGAGATTCCGGCGTGGCCGGATGGAGAGGATGTGAAGTCATGGCAAAAAATTTCAGCGGACCGGCCATTTTTATGGACCGCTCGGATATCAACACCGATGAAATCATACCGGCCCGTTATCTGACGGAGGTCACCAAGGAAGCGCTGAAGCCTTACCTGCTGGAGGATCTCAGTCTGGAGGGTTTTGATCCCAAAGGGGAACGCCTGTCCCGCGCCACCGTAGTGGTGGCACGGAGCAACTTCGGCTGCGGCTCGTCGCGGGAGCATGCCGCCTGGGTCTTTGAGGTCAACGGCATCAATACGGTGATCGCGGCGAGCTTTTCCCGCATCTTCCGCCAGAATATGTTCAACTGCGGGATGCTCGCCATCGAACTTCCGCAGCCGGATCTGGAGAGGCTCTTCGCCCTGTCGCGGATAGGGGAAGTCACTGTTGCCGTCGATGTGGAAGGTTCAAAGATTATCGGCGAAACAGTGGGGGTCAAGGAGACGATCCCCTTCGAGATCAGTTCCTTCGACCGGGCCCTGGTAGAGGCGGGTGGATGGGTGGAGTTCGCCGATCACAGATACTGAACGATAATGATCTGGGAATAGTGAATTAAGGGCCATGCAGCGTAAATTCACTATTCATAATTCAAAGCTCATAACTCATCATTCACTCGCCTTACCCCAGACCACGTTGTCGGCGAACTGTTGCCGTAAACGCTCCTCGGGATGCTGGTTCAGGAACTCCTCCCGCGTCAGGGAAAAGCGAAATTCACGGCAATAGTCGACCAGCACCCGGAAGGCGGCGTTGACCTCCCGGATGCGATCGTTTTCGCCGCCCGCGGCGGCATCGGGATGGTATTTTTTGATCAGGGCCCGGTGTCGAACCTTGATCTCCCCCAGAGTGATTGGTCCGCTCAGGGAGAAGATCGCCAGGGCCTTTTCCAGTTCATTCCAGGTCATGAATCCCTCTTTTCCTCAGCACTTGCACCCGGTTCCCAGGGGATGCGGGTTTCCCACAT
>JAAZDE010000154.1 GCA_012512925.1 Desulfuromonadaceae bacterium | reverse complement strand
TCCCCCAGAGTGATTGGTCCGCTCAGGGAGAAGATCGCCAGGGCCTTTTCCAGTTCATTCCAGGTCATGAATCCCTCTTTTCCTCAGCACTTGCACCCGGTTCCCAGGGGATGCGGGTTTCCCACATCAGTTCGAACTGCTGGCGGAAGAATTCGAACCAGACTTCATCCCGGTTGGGAAGAAGGTGGAAGGTGGGTTGGGTGACGTCCTTGAAGGAATAGACCTCCACCCAGATTTCGGCCTTGGGAGTATCGACATCGATCAGCCAGAGGCCGTAGGGAGGAAGGGTCGGCAAAAGCCCGATCTGGCAGTCACCCGGCGAGCGGCGGCTGGGGAGCAGGGTTTCGAAATTGTCCAGGGCATGGCGGACTTCGCGCCGCAATTTTTCCTGGTCCTGGTGTTTGTAAAAACGATATCCGGCCACCTCCAGGGCATGATGGTCGGGGTCCATAATCAGCAGCCGGACCTGGCCGCCGCGGGTAAAGCAATCCTTGAAAACCGTCAACAGCTGAGCGCTGGTCCCCGCCAGGGTAATGCCGTTGATGGCGATGGTTTTGGCGCTCCGCAGCCGCTCTTCCAGATCGGGCCGGCGCGGGACAAGAAACGCGCGCCCCTCGCTGATGCGGCCGACCAACTCGTCGATGCGCCGCCGGGTGCCGAAGAGGATGATGACCACCATGGCGAGAATGGCGAGAGTCAGGGAAGGGACCATGTCCCCCCCGACCCCCGTTTTGGAGGCGACGCTGAGACCGATGGCCAGCAACAAAGTGACGTAGACGTCGATATTCTCGCCGCTTTTCAGGTCCTGCCAGAGGTTCCGGAAAAACTTCATGTCAATTTGCCCGCCTATAAGATGGTTTGTTTTGTTAAATCCACCATTATTGACAGAGGCCGGCCACCTTGCGGCCGAATTCGAGGCAGTGGGCGACTCCCTCCTCATCCGGCCTCCACGGCACCCGAAGCCCTTCGCAGACGATCTCGAAGCCAGCCTTTTTCAGATCCTCGGTGAGAATCCCCACCGACTCGCCGCTCCAGCCGTAACAGCCGAAGGCCGTCCCCTTCTTGCCGCGGAATTTCAATCCCTTGATCTCTTCCAGGATGGCCGCCACCACGGTAAGGATGCCGTTGTTGATGGTCGGTGATCCCACCAACACCGCCTTGGCTTTGAAAACCTCATCGATGACATCGTTCTTGTCGCTCTTGGCCAGGTTGCACAGTTTGACGGCAACCTTTTCATCCGCCGAGCGGATGCCGGCAGCGATCTTTTCCGCCATGATCCGGGTGCCGTTCCACATCGTGTCATAAAGGATGGTGATCTGGTTTTCCTGGTATTTATCAGCCCATTGCAGGTATTTTTCGACGATCTGGAGGGGGTTGTCCCGCCAGATGATGCCGTGACTGGGGCAGATCAGATCCACCGGCAACTTGAGGGCGAGCACGTCGTTGATTTTCTTGGTCACCAGGGCGCTGAAGGGGGTAAGGATGTTGGCGTAGTATTTGAGAGCCTCCTGCCACAACTCACACTGATCGACGAGGTCATTGTACATAAGTTCGGAGGCGTAGTGCTGACCGAAGGCATCGTTGCTGAAAAGAGTATTGTCGCCCGTTAAATAGCAGAACATGCTGTCCGGCCAGTGCAGCATGGGAGCCTCGATGAAAACCAGTTCCTTGCCGCCCAGATCGATGCGGTCTCCGGTCTTGACCACCTGGAAGTTCCAGTCTTTGTGGTACTGCCCCTTGAGGGATTTCACCCCGTTGGCGGTGCAGTAGATCGGCGTTTCCGGGATGCGGTGCATCAACATCGGCAGGGCTCCGCTATGGTCCACCTCGCCGTGGCAGGCGACGACATAGTCGATCTTGTTCAGATCGATCTTCTGGGCGAGGTTATCCACGAACTCCTTGCCGAACGGAGTCCAGACGGTGTCGATGAGCGCCACCTTTTTCTCTTCGATCAGATAAGAGTTGTAACTCGACCCACGGTGAGTCGAGAGTTCGTTGCCATGGAACTTGCGCAGTTCCCAGTCGATCTTGCCGACCCAGGAAACGTTGTCCTTGATCTTGAAGGTCATGGGTGCTTCTCCTTTGTTGAAAGAGGATATAAACGGAAGGAAAAGAGCTTTTTATCATTTAAATGTATAACAAATGGGGCATATAAGGAAAGAAGTGCGAAGATATATTTGAACGGCAGAACGATTTGCCCGCAGAGTTACGTTGCCGGGAACGTTTGAAAACCAAACTTTTTTCAGATGAAATTGATCTGAGTCATTTCATCTTTGTGCCACTCAGTCCAGTATGGATTGAAAACGAACCTTTTTTTCAATGGAGACAAGGGAGGCAGACCATGACCCAGGAAAAAAACGCCACCAAAGGAATCCCCTTTCATCTGACAAATCATGTCGACTATGCCGCCGATTCGGTGGTCAGCAAAACCTTGCTGAAAAAGGAGGTGGGCAACATCACCCTCTTCTCCTTTGACGCCGGGCAGGGATTGACGGAGCATACCAGCCCCTTTGACGCGGTGGTCCACATCCTGGACGGCGAAGCGGAGATCACCATCGGGGGAAAGACCCAGAAGGTCCGGGCGGGGGAAATGCTGATCATGCCGGCCAACGTCCCCCACTCGCTGCATGCGGCCCAGCGCTTCAAGATGCTGCTGATCATGATCCGCAGCGAGTAACCACCGTTTCAATCCACCTTTTCTGCTCCGCCCTGGCGCGGAGCTTTTTAATGCCGACAGTGTTGGCGCATCAGGCTTCCTCCTGCCCGGCCGCTCTTTGCCCGGCCACCCTGTAAACCCACTGACCGAAGGAACGGCCGGCGAACAGATCGACGACTGGTACTGGCCAGAGGTTTGTGATAGTTTTCCAAGGTAGCCATCCGGTTAAGGATTGAACCGCATTGCAGAAAACTTTTATCTTCCTCGAGGGTAACCCATGTTCCGATTTGTGCACGCTGCGGATATTCATCTCGACAGCCCTTTGAGGGGCATCGAGAGCTACCGGGACGCCCCGGCCGAACAGATCCGCATGGCGGCCAGGCGCGCCTTTGACAACCTTGTCGAACTGGCCATCGACGAGGAGGTGGCTTTTGTCCTCATAGCGGGAGACCTCTATGACGGGGACTGGAAGGATTACAACACCGGCATCTATTTTGTAAACCGCATGGGCCGTCTTCGGGATGCGGGCATTCCCGTCTTCCTGGTCTCCGGCAACCATGACGCCGCCAGCCAGATTACCCGCGCCCTGCACCTTCCCGACAATGTCACCCTTCACTCCCACCGCCGCTGCGAAACCCGTATTCTTTCACAACACGGCGTGGCCATCCATGGCCAGAGTTTTTCCTCCAAGGCGGTCACCGACGACCTGACCCGGAATTATCCGCAAGGGGATCCAGCCCTGTTCAATATCGGCCTGCTTCACACCAGTCTCAACGGACGACCGGGGCATGAGGCCTACGCTCCCTGCAGCCTTGATTCCCTGCGCTCCAAAGGATACCAGTATTGGGCGCTGGGGCATGTGCATCAACGAGAAGAGATTTGCCGTGATCCGTGGGTCGTCTTTCCGGGGAATATTCAGGGAAGACACATCCGTGAAACCGGTCGCAAGGGATGCACCCTGGTGACGGTCGAAGAAGGCCGGGTCACCCAGGTCGAAGCAAGAGATCTGGATGTCCTGCGCTGGACGTTATGCCGGGTGGAGGCCAACCGGTGCGACCGGCCCGAATTCCTCCTCGAACAGATCAGAGAGAGATTCGAGGAGGAGCGGGAACGGGCCGGCGGTCGCCCCCTGGCCCTCCGTCTGACCCTTGAGGGAGCTACCCCTCTTCATCGGCAACTTCATCAGGATGGCTCCCATTGGCAGGAGGAGTTCCGGGCGCTGGCCGCCGGCCTGGGGGATGTATGGATAGAAAAAATTCTGCTCCGCACCCGCAAGGAGCTTAAGGCCGAGGAGGATTGGGAGGAGGATTCGCCGCTGGCATCTCTTTGGAAATCGGTCCAAAGCTGCCACTTCGAATCCTCGCGCCTTGTCGACATCGTCCCCGAATTCGAACGGTTGCGCAGCAAACTCCCCACCGAACTGCTGAGCGATGGCGATCCTTTTTCCCCGGGGAAGGAGGATCTGGAGACGTTGCGTGAAGATGTCAGGGAATTGCTGATGGCCAGAATGCACGCAGGAGGAAGCCGTGCGAATTAAATGGCTCGAGTTGAAAGCCTTCGGACCTTTTTCCGGCCGCATCCTGGATTTCTCTTCCGAACTGCCCGGTCTGCATGTCGTGTACGGCCCCAACGAAGCCGGGAAAAGCAGTTCATTAAGGGCGCTCCAGGCTCTCTTTTTCGGTTTCCCCGCCCGCAGCGGAGACAATTTCCTGCACCCCTACGACCAACTTCTGGTGGGGGGCTGCCTGCAAGGGAACGACGGCAGCAATCTGACCTTCTACCGCCGCAAACGAAACAAAAACAGTCTTTTCGACCAGCACGGCAACCCTCTCGACGGCGCCCTGCTGATCCCTTTCCTGCACGGCCTCGAGGCGGATCTGTTCACTACCCTTTACGGCATTGACCATGAAACTCTGGTCCGGGGGGGACAGGGCATTCTGGATCAGCAGGGGGAAGTCGGACAGGCCCTTTTCGCCGCCGGAAGCGGCCTGGCGTCTCTTAAAGGGATTTTGGATGACCTGGAAAGGGAAGGAGATGAACTCTTCCGCCCACGGGGATCCAGCCAAAGTATCAGCATGGCGCTGAACGAATACAAAGAAATTCAGGAAAACATCAAACAGGTCACCCTTTCCAGTCGGGAATGGCAGGAGCACCGGCGGACCCTGGATGAGGCCGAGGAGAAGCAGGAACAGCTCAACGCCCTGCGGACCCGACTGGGCCGTGAGAAAAACCAGCTCGAGCGCCTGAAACGGGCCCTGCCCTATCTGGGAGAGCGCCGGATCCTCGTGGAAAAACTTGCGGAGATGGGAGCAGTCCTGCCACTTCCCTTAGACTTTGCCGAGCGCCGTAAAAATCTCGAGCAACGCCACCGAGAAACCCGCCTTCGCCTGGAAACGGCCAACAGACGCCTGCACGACCTGCGAGAAAAAACGGCGGAGATCGCTCTCAACCGAGAATTGCTGGACCGTGCCGAGGCCATCGAGGAACTCCACCAACGACTCGGTCAGTACAAAAAAGGCAACAGCGACCGTCCGGTACTCGACGGCCGGAGGATCGGCCTGCGCACCGAAGCGGCCAATCTGCTGAAACAGATCCAACCCGGATTGTCTATCGACGAGATCGAACCCCTGCGTCCCAGTCTGGCCAAAAAGAAAACCATCCAGAATCTTGCCGGCCGATATGAAGCTCTGGTCCAGGGACTGCGTCAAGCGGACCGCGCGGTGCGGACCACCGCCCAAACTCTCGAGGATTGCCGAAAAGAGCTCGGTGAACTTTCTCCGGAGATCGATATCGTCCAACTCTCCCAGGCCATCGTCCGGGCACAGAAAGCCGGAGACCTGGACGGAGAAATCGCCTCCCGGCGAAAGGCCTGGGATCAGACACGACAGATCTGCCAGAATGCTTTGGAGCGCCTCGGCCTGTGGAACGGGCCGCTGGATCTGGTGGTCCGACTGCCGGTTCCTTTGCCGGAGACGGTGAATCGGCACGAGGAAGTATTCCGTACCCGTGACGCAGAAAGGCAAAGGCTGGGGGACGAACGGGAGAAGCTGGAAGATGAGCTGACCAAACTTTTGACCCAGCTTCGCCAAATTGAATATGCCGCAGAAATTCCCACGGAAGAGGAGTTGGCCCATCACCGAAACCGGCGTGACCGTGGCTGGCAACTGCTGCGGCGTCAGTGGCTGCAAGGGGAAGACGTGGCCGCCGAGTGCCGCGATTACGATTCCGACCATCCCCTGCCGGAGGCTTATGAAATACGGGTGGATATTGCCGACCGGACCGCTGACCGACTCTACCGGGAAGCCGATCGGGTGCAGAAGCACGCTTCCCTGAAAACTCGGGCTGAGGAGATCCAGAAACGGCTCTCGACCCTTCAGGAACTGGCCGAAAAAACCGAGGCCGGCTGGGCCGAGGCGGCCCGCAATTGGCGGGAACTGTGGTCGCCCGCGGGTATCCATCCCCTCTCTCCCCGGGAGATGCGCTCCTGGCTCAACGGTTTTGACAAACTTCGTTTCCAGTTGGAGGAGGCCGGTAAAATCGCCGCCAGTCAGGAAAACCTGGAGAGCAGCCGTCGGCAACTGCGCTTACTGCTGACGGCCGAACTGGCCGCTGTAGGCCAGGGACGGGACTTCCCCGGAGAAGAGCTCTCCCCGCTGCTGCAATGCGCCGAAGCCTTGGCGCAAAGGGTGCAACGGGAAAAATCCCGGCGCGAGGCTCTGGAGAATCGGATCCGCGAACTGGCCAGGACCCTCGAAACCGCCGAAAAGGGCCAAAATGATTCCGAGGAGGCCTTGGACCAATGGCGGTCCCAATGGGTACTGACGGTAAAACCGCTCGGCATCGCCGAAACTACTGTGCCGTCCGAGGTTCAGGAATATATCGACGCCCTTCAGGGCTGTTTTGACAAGTTGAGGGAAGCCGATGATTTTCGTAAGCGGATGGAAGGGATCGACCGGGATGCCGGCGACTTTGAGGAAGCTGTCCAGGCGGTAGCCCTTGGGACCGCTGCCGATCTGGCCACGTTGGAGACGTCGCAGATCGTCGCTCAACTCAAGACTCGACTGGCCCGCGCCGGCCAGGATCAGGCCCTGGTGCGGGGATATGGACAAGAAATCGAAGATCAGGAGAAAATGATCATCGGCGCTCAAACAGAATTGGCCAGTATCGATCAACAGATGGCGGACCTGTACAGTCTGGCCGGCTGCGAAACCGCCGAACAGCTCGACGAGGCGGAACGGCATTCCATGGAACATCTGAAATGCAGGGAAAAGCTCCAGGAGACAGAGAGGTTGCTGGCCCGGATAGCCGAAGGCATTTCCCTTGGCGAACTGGAAGAACAGGCCCGAGGTGTCGATCCCGATGAACTGCCGGGAAAAATCGAAGGATTGAACCGGGAGATCGAAGGGAGGATCGACCCGGATAGCCGCCGGCTCTCGGAAACCATCGGCCGGGAAAAGAACGAACTGGCACGCATGGACGGCAGCGGTCGGGCCGCTGAACTGGCGGATGCGGCTCAACAGGCTCTGGCCAGAATCCGGCGCTTGACGGAGCGATACATGCGCCTGAAATTGGCTACCAAAATCCTTCGCGAGGAGATCGAATGTTATCGGGCCGAAAATCAGGACCCCATCCTGGCCATCGCCTCACGCTACTTCACCGAATTGACCCTCGGTTCTTTTGCCGGCCTGCGCACCGACATCGATGACCAGGGCCAACCGGTGCTGATCGGCGTCCGCCCCGAGGGCAAATGGGTACCGGTTGCGGGGATGAGCTCCGGCACCTGCGATCAGCTCTACCTGGCATTGCGGCTGGCCACCCTCGAATGGCGCCTCCGCGCCGATGAACCCATGCCCTTCATCGTCGACGACATTCTGATCAACTTCGACGATCAACGCTCGGAGGCCACACTGAGGGCCTTGAGCAAGCTTGCGGAAAAGACCCAGGTGATCCTTTTCACCCATCACCGACAAATCCCCGAAACAGCCGCCTCACTGAACCGGGATGGGAAGATATTCATCCATGATCTGGCTCCTTGAGAAAATCGAAAATTTTCAAATTTCCACATCCCCCTCAACTGGGGTGCCAGAAGGGTTTCATGGCTGCTTTCCCAAAAATGCCTGTCGCATGAACAACCGAAATTAACAACAAGGGTTCGACCAGACAAAAAAGCATAGGCCATGGATGGATCTTGCAGCTCTAAAAGCGGACTGAAGGAATATTGTTCCCAGAAGACCGATTATTGGGAGAAATATCCAACAGAATCCAGCTTCCCCGCCGACAAGATATCCCGGCAAGAACCATATTCGCCAGTATCCAAACCCTATATATGGGGTTATTTTTATCGGTAAACAACAGAATATTATAAAGATTACAATTCTTATCCTCTGAGAAATACAATAATTTTAAAGCTGATTTCCGGAAACTGCGGTTTTTTACCATAAAAATCAAATCACCCTTCAAATTTTTTTAAAACCTTTTTTGGCGCTTTCCTTTTCTTTCCAGTTATGGTTCCCGCCGATTTTTAAGACTTCATTGGACTGTCGTTAATTGAACGGCCCTATTTTTCCCGATGACCTCAAATCAATAAAAATGAAAAAAAATTACGGATAGTTTCTGAATTATTTTTCGGAGTTGATATTCTTCAGAAAGTTGCGCAATATATGGAAAGTCGACCTAATGTTGATCTATTGAATCTTTTTTGCAGATTGGAATGACCTCCGTCGAATTTTTGACATAAAATACAAAAATTGTACTTCGATTCCGGGTGAAATGTTTTTTTTTCCGCTTCATCGTATTTGGTCCTGAAAATTTTTAAGGGTTGGTCTCGTCAACCGGTGAATCGATCAATAAGGTCAAACAAGAGATTGCAGTCACTCATCAAAGGGGGGAATTTCTCTTCGTTAACCGCCTCTTTTTTGCCTCTCCCTCCCTGGCTGGGACTCTCTCCTTTCCTTGCCGGAAAGGTATCCCAATCGGACATCGCAACCCCCTCTCCCCCCCTGGGAAACACCTTGTTTCCTTTGGTATCTCCCTCCCTCTTATGGCTGATGGGGGGCGCCATCCTGATCCTTGCCCTTTATCTCCTGAAACGAAATCGCACTGCCGATGAAAAGAACCGGGGATGGACGGGAAAGAAAAAAATGGAAGCTCCCTCTGGCTATAACCACCTTCTGCAGGAAGCCCCTTTCGGTTTTTTCCGCCTCTCAGGAGAAGGAAGAATACTGGATGTCAACTCCCGTTTGGCAAACATGCTCGGTTACCGCTCCCCAAGGGAGATGACCGAAAATGTGGTTTCCTTTGTCGACGATCTGGTCATCGACAGCACCCATGGACGCAAACTGTTGCTGGCTTTGAAAACCAGAAAGCGGAAACATGGGGTGGAAATCCTTTTGCAGCATCGGGATAACGGTTCACTGCCGGTTCGTCTTCATGCCGTTCGTACCCAGGATAAAGGAAAAAGGGGCTGGGTATTTGAAGGGATGGTGGAGGATATCCGTCAACTGAAGGAAAAAGACAGGACCATCCAGGCAATGGCCTTTACCGACACCCTGACCGGCCTTCCCAATCGCTCCTTTTTTCTTCGTCAGCTCCGCAATATCCTCCAGGATTTGGGGAAGAGCAACATGAGTGCTACCCTTCTTTACCTCGACATCCATCGTTTCAAGGATGTCTGTAATGCCGTCGGCCTGATCCAGGGAGACCAGGTCCTGAAAAAGCTGGCGGATCGACTGCGGGAGTTTTTCCCCTCGCCCTGGCAGACGGTGGGGCGGTTGCAAGGGGATGATTTCGCCGTTCTGTTGACCGGCTCCCGGGGAGAGGAAGCGGCAGACTTGACAGCAGAACTGCAGAGGACCCTGGAGGCGCCGTTTCGCATTGATGGGCGGGATCTCTTCCTCACCTGCAACATCGGCGTCGCCACCGCCCCGGACCACGGCATCGAAGGAGAAACACTGCTCGGCAACGCCCATCTGGCGATGAACCTGGCCAAAGAAAAAGGGCCGGGAACAGCGCTGATTTTTTGCCGGGGAATGGATGTGGCCATTCGGGAAAAAAAAGAGATGGAATTCCGCTTGCGCCGGGCCTTGCGCAACGACGAATTTTCCCTTTATTACCAGCCGCAGGTCAATCTGGCAAATTGCCAAATCACCGGAGTGGAAGCGCTGTTGCGATGGAAAGACCCGGAGCGGGGATTTGTCTCGCCGGAAAGCTTCATTCCCATCGCTGAGGAGTTCGGCCTGATTCGAAACCTCGGTGAGTGGGTGCTGAACACCGCCTGCAGCCATCGCCGTCAATGGCTGGAAAAAGGTCTGCCGTCGATACGTTTTTCCGTCAACCTTTCCGGCACCCAACTCAAACAGCCGGATCTGATGGAAATTGTCGATAAAGCCCTGTCCCAGTCACAGCTTCCAGCGGAGGGTCTGGAGCTGGAACTGACCGAAAGCATTCTCATGGTGCCCAAAGATCTGACGCTGAAAACTCTGACGGCGTTAAAAAGGAGGGGGATCGGCCTGGCCATTGACGACTTCGGCACCGGCTATTCTTCCCTGCACTATCTCAAACACTTCCCTATCGACCGGATCAAGATCGACCAGTCCTTTGTCCGCGACATCGTTACCGAAAGGGATGACGCGGCCATCGTCGATGCCATTATCGCGATGACTAGAAGTCTCGGGCTGGAGGTCATCGCCGAAGGGGTGGAAACCCGCGACCAGCTCAATCTCCTTCGGCACCAGAACTGTCATGAAATGCAGGGATTCTATTTCTGCCACCCCTTGCCTTTCGACGAGATGTGTCATACCTTTCCCTGCATCAAAAACCAATTGTTCCCTCCCTCAGAAGGCAACCGCCCATTACTTTGAGCCCTTGTCCCAAGTCCTTTTCCGGGCACGGCACGCGTCGGTACTCTTGACAGAGGGCCCCGAAAGACATTGCTTTTTTCTCATCACGTCAAAGAAGCCATCCGTCTCTACCCTTTTAACCTTTATTGTCACCCCTCTTTGCTTTAAAATACCAGATACTCATTTCCCCATGAACAAACGGACGCAGAGTAATGTTTCTTAAAGTGACAAGCGGTTTTTGGCGTTATGATATTACTTGCCTTCCCGGATGATGACCGGAGGCGGTAAGGGGATCGGCGCCCCTCGGGCATATTTCCTTCGAATGCACGGAGGCGGGGGAGAGAAAACATTCATCGACAACGAATCAAGCGGAAGCTAAAATTATGATTGAAATCACTCCCAAAGCACACGAGGTCCTAAAAGATTATCTGGCTCAAAACCCCGGCCATGCCGTCAAGATCTGCTTTGACGGACTGGGCTGCAACGGCCCGGCTCTGAAACTGGCGTTGACACCGGCAGGAGAAAATGACGCCGTTGTCGATGTGGACGGCATAACGGTGATTCTTGATGAAGAGGTGCCCCTTTTTAGCGACGATCAGGTTATCGATTACCTGAAAAGTGACATCGAGGAAGGATTCAGCATCACCTCCCGGGGAGGGTTCAGCTGTGGCGGGGATTGCAGCAACTGCAGCGGTTAAGTTTCGCCTGCTGCTGGTCCATTCATTGATAGTGTTCACCTGCTAACGGCATAGCCCGTTGTTCTGTGGCGAGGAAAACTTCCGACGGCTTCGACAACTGATCCATGGGGGGCCGGATATCGAAATTACGGTGGCATTTCGAGAGAGACAGGCCATGATTGGGGCTGTCTGGAGTTCTCTAGATCGATAACGCTCCGGTTTCCCTTCCTGAAAAGGAGGTCTGAGGTGAAAAAAAACAACATCCCGATCTTTCTTCTCTTGGCTGTGATGCTGCTCAGTCTGGCCTCCTGCGCCACGGTTCCCATTACCGGAAGGAGCCAGTTCAGCATCGTCTCCGACGCCAGCGTAACCGCCCTGAGCCTTCAGCAGTATCAGGAATTCATGGGGCAGGCCAAACTGAGCGGGGATGCCTCACAAGCAGCCGTCGTCAAAAGGGTGGGTAATCGGATCCAACGGGCCGTGGAGCAGTATCTGACCCAGAACGGAATGGCCGATCAGCTAAAGGACTACAACTGGGAGTTCAGCCTGGTAGACGACAAACAGGTCAACGCCTGGGCTATGCCGGGAGGCAAGGTGGTAGTCTATTCCGGTCTTCTACCCATTGTCGAGGACGAACCGGGGTTGGCCGTGGTTATCGGCCATGAGGTGGCCCATGTAATCGCCCGCCATGGCAACGAAAGGATGAGCCACGAACTGGCCAGACAGATGGGGGGGGTCGCCCTTTCCACCGCCCTTTCCACCAGCCCGGCCGTGGCCCAGCAACTGGGGATGCAGGTCTTCGGCCTCGGTTCACAGCTTGGCGTAATGCTCCCCTTCAGCCGCCTGCATGAAGCCGAGGCGGATCGCATGGGACTGATCTTCATGGCCATGGCCGGGTACGACCCCAACAAAGCCCTGGTCGTCTGGCAACGGATGGCCGCCCAGAAAGGGACCTCGACGCCGGAATTTCTCAGCACCCATCCCGCCGATGAAACGCGCATCCGCAAGATCCAAACTTTTATCCCCGAAGCAATGCGCTATTACCGACCTGCATCCATTTATTGAAAGGATCTGTAATCATGAATTTTGGCAAATTGTGGATCGACGCTCAGGAATGGCTGGCTTTTTACGGCCTCAAGATCATCGCTGCAATCCTCATTTTTATTATCGGGCGCTGGGTTTCCCGGGCTGTCAAGAATTTTCTCCAGAGATTAATGACACGAAAAGGGGTTGATGGGACGCTGATCTCCTTTGTCGGGAGCATGACCTACTTCGCCCTGATGACCTTTGTGATCATCGCCGCCC
Source organism: Desulfuromonadaceae bacterium (assembly GCA_012512925.1). Classification (GTDB taxonomy): domain Bacteria; phylum Desulfobacterota; class Desulfuromonadia; order Desulfuromonadales; family JAAYDE01; genus JAAYDE01. Next base: position 2,703 of record JAAZDE010000154.1, on the reverse strand, counting down.
TCAACCAGATCGGTATCCAGACCACCTCGCTGATCGCCGTCATCGGTGCCGCCGGTCTGGCCATCGGTCTGGCTCTGCAGGGCTCACTGGCCAATTTCGCCGCCGGCGTCCTGCTGATCATCTTCCGCCCCTTCAAGGCCGGGGACTACATCGAGGGCGCCGGAGTCGCCGGAAGCGTCGAGGAGATTGAAATCTTCACCACCAAAATGAAAACCCCGGACAATCGCGTCATCATCGTGCCCAATGCCAAATTGTCGGGGGACAACATCACCAACTATTCGGCAAAACCTCAGCGTCGGCTCGATTTGATAATCGGCGTGGGTTACCATGACGATCTCAGGAAGGTCAAGGAGGTCCTGAAACAACTGGTCGATGAAGACCCCCGTATTCTTAGAGATCCGGAACCTCTCGTAGCAGTGCTTGAATTGGCGGACAGCAGCGTCAATCTTGTGGTTCGGCCTTGGGTCGCAACCGGCAACTACTGGGATGTACACTTTGATCTGACCCAAAAAATCAAAGAGCGTTTTGACCTGGAGGGAATCACCATCCCCTTCCCGCAGAGAGACATTCACATTTATACAGCTCACAGCGAAACCAAAGGAGAGACCCTGCAATAGAGATCGGGAGAACCGGCCGGAGCGACCGACGAGTTCCTGGTTTAGGGATGGGTTTGCAGAAAAGAGGAGGATAAGGCGGGAGAGATCTTTGCCGATCCGTCCGAAGACATCTCCCGGTTCAATTTCTCGAACTCGGAGAGAAGATGCTTCTGGAATTCCTCGGCAATGGGAGAAAGGATATGGTGGCGTCTTCTCGTCAGAAAAAAGGGACGGCAAAGGGGGGCATCCTCCACCGGGATGCCGACGATTCCTCCCCGCCTGATATCCTCTTCCACCGCCAGAGTGGAAAGGATTGATACACCGACATTTGCTTTGACCCCTTGGCGGATCGCCTCCATGTTGCCGAATTCGGCGACCACATCGAGGGAAAGAGGATCAAATCCACTTTTCTCGAGAATTTGGGTCAACACGTTGCGGGTTCCCGAACCCTTGTCCCGAAAGATAAAAGGTTCGCCGACGATCTCCGCCAACTTTACCGTGGTTCGCCTGGCCAGGCGATGATCAGGGTGGACCACCAGCAACAACCGGTCGGAAAAGACCTCGGCCAGCTCAAGGCGGCTGTCCTCGGGAAAATCCGCTCCCAGAACAGCGATCTCGATGAAATTTTCGATCAGCTTCTTGCATATGTCGTTGCTGTCGGAAATTTTCATGATCAGCTTGATGGCCGGATATTTGTCCTTGAAGGAACCTATCAGGCGGGGAAGAAGATAGCTTCCGGGGATGTTGCTGGCCCCGATCACCAGGGTTCCCGACATATCCCCCCGGAACTTCTCTATGGCCTGGAAGGTGTCCTCTTCCAATTGAATGAGACGGCGGGCGTATTGATAAAGGATCTTCCCCACGGCGGTGGGGGCAACCTTCCGCCCATGCCTCTCCAGCAGTTTGTCTCCGAAGAATTCCTCGAGAATGCGGATATGCTCGCTGACGGTCGGCTGGGAAAACCCGCAGGCCTCCGCCGCCTTGGTAAAGCTTTGCAGTTCCACCACCTTGCTGAACACCTGCAGACGCCGGATTTCCAAAGCCTTCCTCCTTCAGGACGAGCGAAATTCCCGGCCCCGGGCCGAGAATCAACGGTCAAACGGTTTGACCGGATAGGGTGATGTGGTCCGATAGGGCTTGATCCGGATGCCGTCCCATATCTCTTTGATGCCGCTGATGGCTTTTGCCATCTCCATGACCAGCCTCTGTTCTTCGCGGCTGTGAACATGTCCCCCCAGCGTGACCACCCCATCCTCACAGGAAATTTCCACATGGTATCCATCCAGATCGGGAGTGGAAAGGATGGCGATGCGCAGCCGTTTCTGGATGATCAGATCGGCGATGGCCTGGCGGTTTTCTTCCTGACATCTCAGCAGATTCTTGTCCCGCACCCCTTTACAAACCAGATCCACGGCAGTGTCCAGGGTGATCCGTGACATATTGATGACCAGATCGTACTCGAGGGGATTGTCCCAGTTCCGGTCAAAGTAGTATTTGATGAAACCCGCCCGTTGCTGATCGCTCTTGCGCACCATCTCCCTGGCCAGATCGGGATCGAGCCACTCCCGCTCCGCCCAGCGTTCCACGCGCTCCTCAAGGGGAGCGATGAAGCGGACACGGAAGATCCCCTTAAGCTCGCCGAGGATAAAATGGGCGCCGCGGCCGTAGATCAGCACGTTCCCCTGCAGAGCCGATTCGAGAATCAGCAATTCGATCTGCTGCAGATCGAGTTCCACCAACTGATCGAGGTGGGCATCAAAGGGAGGGGGTTTCTCATCGACTTTGCGGATGGCATCGACAGAAAGTCCATAACCTTCGGCCATCTCGCGAATGGCCTCGCCATCCAGAAACTTATAGCCCAGTTTTTCGGCAACACGCTCGGAAACCAGAAAACCGCCGCTTCCCATTTCCCTGGAGACGGTTATGATCGGCATTATTTTTATTTTCCTCGCAGAATCGATTCTTCAGGGTGACGGAATAAAAACTTGTTATATATAACATAACCCCAATCCATGTCGAAGGCTTTTTTAATCCCTTCGCAAAAACGGAAAGCGGCATTTTTTCATGACGACGGAAAAATTATCCGAACCAACAGGCCATCTTTTTG
>JAAZDE010000153.1 GCA_012512925.1 Desulfuromonadaceae bacterium | reverse complement strand
CCTGCGGCGCCAATTTCAGCCCGATCTTCTCCCTCTACTCCGATCCCACCTTCGCCCTCGAATCGGTAATGCGGAATGACCGGAAGAGAACCCCCGACCTGGCGGTGCGCTACGATGCCGATGAGCAGCATTCGCTGTGGCGGGTGACGGACGAAAGCCAGATCCGCAAGTGCCAGGATCTGCTCAACGGCAAGCCGCTCTTCATCGCCGACGGTCATCACCGTTACGAAACCGCCCTTCGCTACCGGGATCTGCTGCGCGAGCAGAACCCCGGCTACACCGGAAAAGAGCTGTTCAATTACGCCCTGATGTACTTCTGCAACATGGAGGATCAGGGATTGATGGTCTTTCCCACCCACCGTCTGGTTTTTGGCCTGGCCGATTTCGATCAGGCCTCCTTCCTGAAGGCCGCATCAAAGAATTTTGTCATCGATCCCGACCAGTTCGATGTGGAAGACCCCGTTTCCCGCAAGCGGGTTCGTTCAACTCTGGCCGGCAAGGGGAAAAACTGCTTTGCCTGGTACCCCGGGGGAGGTAAGGTCTATCTCATGAAACTGCGGGATGAAGCGGTGATGGACGACTATTTCCCCGCCGACGCCCCCAAGGCCCTTAAGACTCTTGATGTTTCCGTTCTCCACCGGTTGGTGATCGAGGAAATTCTCCATATTTCCACAGATGACCAGAAGAACCAGAAAAGCATCGAATACGTGAATGCGTTCGATGAGGCCCTGTGCGCGGTCCATCAGGGCAAGGCGCAGATGGCTTTTCTGATGAATCCCACCAGGGTCGCCGAGGTTCGGGAGGTTGCCAATGACGGTGGCAAGATGCCCCAGAAGTCGACCTACTTCTACCCCAAGCTGCTGACCGGTCTGGTGATCAACAAGATCGTCGAAGACTTCTGAGGAAGAAACCTGGCGACTGGAGACCGGGCACTGGTTGACGGCAGGGCCGAGAGGCAAAAGAAAAGATCCAAGGTAATCGTAAGGCCCTGTCCATGAACCTGCTTATTCATCTGGTTCCTGCCAGTCCCCAGTCACCAGCCACTTGTCACGAGATTTTACTAGATCGGCCATGAAGATCATCAGGAGTCTCGAAGATCGTCTGCTTCCTCTGAAAAACACCGTGGTCACCATCGGGAACTTCGATGGCGTCCACCTCGGCCATCGTGAAATTTTCCGCCGCGTGATCGACGCGGCCCGCCGCATCGGCGGATCTTCCCTGGTCCTGAGCTTTGTGCCTCATCCCCTGGAGGTGCTGGCCCCCCACCGCGCTCCCCGCCTCATCAATACCTATGCCGAAAAGGAACGGTTGATCGAGACCTCCCGTATCGATCTCCTGGTCTGCCTCCCCTTTACCACCGACCTGGCCCGCATGTCCGCCGCCTCCTTTGTCGGGGAGGTTTTGGTGGAGCGTCTCGGGGTGACCCACCTGATCGTCGGCTACGATTACCGCTTCGGCAAGGGCGCCGAGGGGGATATCCCCTTTCTGGTGGAGATGGGGCGGGAGATGGGGTTCGGCGTCGAGATCCTCAAGCCGATCTCCCACAATGGACAGGTCTACAGCTCCACCTTCATCCGCAAGCTGATCGCCGCGGGCGAGGTGGATGCCGTCATACCCTGTCTGGGGCGGCACTTCAAGCTGGAGGGGACGGTCCGCCACGGCTTCCGGCGGGGAAGGATGATCGGCTTTCCCACCGCCAATCTGATCCCCGATCCGAAGATCATCCCCCGCCCCGGTGTTTACGCGGTCAAGGTGCGTTGTCGCGACAGGACCTATGACGGGGTGCTCAACATCGGCTACAATCCCACTTTTTCCCAGAACGAGTTGTCGGTGGAGGTGCATATCCTCGATTTCTCGGAGATCATCTACGAAGAAAAGATCGTTCTTTTTTTCGTCAAGCGGCTGCGGGACGAAACCCTCTTCCACTCCCGTGAGGATCTCCATGCGGCGATTGCCCAGGATGTCGACCGGGCCAGGGAAATACTGAAGAACACCAGAATTATCGAATACCGGGAATATCTCCACGGCGGGTCGGAAATGCCCGGGAAAGGAAATGTCCGATGACAGAGATCGACGGCCACACCAGGGTCTATGGGATTTTCGGTTTTCCGGTGACCCATTCCCTGTCTCCGGCGATGCACAACGAGGCCTTCGCAAGAATGGGGATCAACGCCGTCTACCTGCCGTTCCCGGTTCCCCCCGCCCGTCTTTCCGAGGCCGTCCTGTCCCTGCGCGCCCTCGCAATCGCCGGGGTGAACGTCACCATCCCCCACAAGGAGAGGGTCTGCGCCATGGTCGATGAGCTTTCCGACGAGGCGCGTCTTATCGGCGCCGTCAACACCGTCGTGCACCGGGATGCTAAATTGACCGGCCACAATACCGATTGCTCCGGTTTCATGGCTTCCCTGGCCGAGGACCTTCATTTCGATTCCCAAGGCAAACGGATTCTGGTGCTCGGGGCCGGCGGCGCCTGCCGTGCCGTGACGGCCGGCCTCTGCCTGGCCGGGGCCGCCTGGATCGGCATCGCCGACATGAATCCGGAAAAGGCCCGTGGGATCGCCGAACTCTTCGCTCACCGATTTAAGGGCACGCAACTTGCTTCCTTCGTCTGTGAACCTGGAACCCTTTCGCCATGGCTGCCGACAGTCGATCTGGTGGTGAACGCCACACCGGTGGGGATGAAAGGAGAGGTTTTCGAGGGTTATGATTGGCGTCTCCTGGCTGGACACGCCGTAGTCTACGACCTGGTCTATTCCCCCACGGGCACGCCGCTGACCCGTGCCCTGGGCGCCATGGGATACCGGGCCGCCGATGGACTGGGGATGCTCGCCGCCCAGGGAGAAGAGGCCTTTTATCTGTGGACGGGGAAACGTCCTCCCCCAGGATTGATGAAAAAACGACTGGAAAAGCTGGTTAGCAGAGAATGAGCCCCGACCCGGGGCAGCTGAAATCATCGGAGATCGCTTCATGTCTAATCTGAGATTAGGGGAACTGCTGGTCCGCAATTGCTTGATCACCGATGAGCAGCTCAAGAAAGCATTCGAGGAACAGAAGAAAGACGGCAGCCGGCTTGGCTCGGCGCTGATCAAGCTCGGCTTCCTCGACGAAAAAACTCTGACCGCCTATCTCTCCAAACAGTACGGCGTGCCCAGTGTCGATCTCGATAACCTGGAGGTCGACAACTCCGTCGCCGGCTACATCAGCTTTGAAATCGCCCAGAAATATCAGGTAATCCCCATCGCCCGCGCCGGCAACACCCTGCGCATCGCCACAAGCGATCCCTCCAATCTGCTCGCCATCGACGATATCAAGTTCATGACCGGCTTCAACATCGAGGTCTCGGTCTGTTCCGAATCGGCCGTCAGGAAGGCGCTGGACCGTTTCTACGACCAGAGCTCTTCCTTCGCCGAGGTCATGGGCAACCTGGGGGACATCGACCTGGAGCTGCTGGACGGTTCGGAAGATGTCGATGTCCAGGAACTCAAGCATGCCAGCGAGGACGCGCCCGTCGTCAAGCTGGTCAACCTGATCCTGACCGATGCCATCAAAAAGGGGGCCTCCGACATCCACATCGAAAGTTATGAGAAGCTGTTCCGCGTCCGTTTCCGTATCGACGGCACCCTCTGCGAGGTCATGAGCCCTCCCATGAAGCTGCGGGCCGCCATCGTCTCCCGCATCAAAATCATGGCGGAGATGGATATCGCCGAGCGGCGCCTTCCTCAGGACGGCCGCATCAAGATCAAGCTGCCCAACGGCCGGGACATGGATTTCCGGGTCAGCTCGCTGCCCACCCTTTTCGGCGAGAAGGTTGTCCTGCGTCTTCTCGACAAGGGGAGCCTGCAGCTCGACATGACCAAGCTCGGCTACGAGCCCCAGGCCCTGGAATGGTTCAAGGAGCAGATCAACAAACCCTTCGGCATGGTTCTGGTCACCGGGCCGACCGGGTCCGGCAAAACCGTCTCCCTTTACTCGGCTCTTTCCGAGTTGAACAAGGTCACGGAAAACATCTCCACCGCCGAGGATCCGGTGGAATTCAACTTCGCCGGCATCAACCAGGTCCAGGTGCACGAGGAGATCGGTCTGACCTTCGCCTCCGCCCTGCGCTCCTTTCTGCGCCAGGACCCGGATATCATCATGATCGGCGAGATGCGCGACTTCGAGACCGCCGAAATCGGCATCAAGGCGGCCCTCACCGGCCATCTGGTTCTCTCCACCCTGCATACCAACGACGCTCCCAGCACCATCACCCGCCTTCTCAACATGGGGATCGAGCCCTTCCTGGTGTCCACCGCCGTCAACCTGATCTCGGCTCAGCGTCTGGCCCGCAAGGTCTGCCCCGAATGCAGGGAGGAAGTGGCGGTGGACAAGAAGATTCTGATCCGTGCCGGCGCCAGGGAAGAAGAACTGGATAGTTACCATCTCTTTCGGGGGCGCGGCTGTCCCCACTGCAACAACACCGGGTACAAGGGGAGGGTTGGGATCTACCAGGTCATGCCGATGTTTGAATCGATCCGCGACATGGTTCTGGGCGGCGCCAACGCCACGGAGATCAAGCGGGAGTCGATGCGCCTCGGCGTCAAGACCATGCGCCAGGCGGCCTTGGCCAAAATGAAGGAAGGGATGATCTGCCTCGAAGAGGTTTTGCGGGTGACCGTGGGGGATTAGTGACTGGTGACTGGTGACTGGTAACTGGTGACTGGTAACTGGTAACTGGTAACTGGTAACTGGTAACTGGTAACTGGTGACTGGTGACTGGTGACTGGTGTGGTTTTCTTGTTTGGATTTTACTAGTCACTAATCACTAGTCACTAATCACTAGTCACTAATCACTAGTCACTAATCACCAGTCACTGGTTTAAGGTTAAGAGCCGTTGTAGGGGCAGGCCCCTGTGCCTGTCTTAATCCACTGGCGAAACAGCAGAACCTTTAAGTTTTCCGGAGTTTTAACATGGCCAGTATCCATGAATTATTGAAGATTACCGTCGAGTCGGGGGCCTCCGACCTTCATATCACCACCGGCACGCCGCCGCTGATCCGCGTCGACGGCGATATCCGCTCCCTCGACCATCCCGCGCTGATGCCCGCGGACACCAAGCAGCTTTGCTACAGTCTGCTGACCGAGGCGCAGAAGCATAAATTCGAGGAAGCCCACGAACTCGACTTCTCCTTCGGGGTCAAGGGACTGGCCCGTTTCCGGGGGAACATCTTTCTGCAGCGGGGGGCGATGGCCGGGGTCTTCCGGCGCATCCCCTACAAATTTCTCTCCTTCGAGGAACTGGGCCTGCCGCCGGTGATCAAGGATTTGGCCCGCAAACCCCGCGGCCTGGTGCTGGTGACCGGTCCCACCGGCAGCGGCAAGTCGACCACCCTGGCTTCCATCATCGATATGATCAACACCGAACGGGCCGAACATATCATCACCGTCGAGGACCCCATCGAGTACATCCATCACCATAAAAAATGCCTGGTCAACCAGCGCGAGGTCGGCTCCGACACCTTTTCCTTCGAGAAGGCCCTGAAGTATATCCTGCGCCAGGACCCGGACGTCGTTCTGCTGGGGGAGCTGCGCGACCTGGAAACCATCGAGGCCGCCCTGACCATCGCCGAGACCGGTCATCTCTGCTTCGCCACCCTGCACACCAACAGCTGCGTGCAGTCGATCAACCGCATCGTCGATGTCTTCCCCACCAATCAGCAGTCCCAGGTCCGCACCCAGCTCTCCTTTGTCCTGGAAGGGGTGCTGTCGCAAACGCTGATTCCCAGGATGAACGGCAAGGGCCGGGTGCTGGCTCTCGAAGTCATGGTCCCCAACATGGCGATCCGGGCCCTGATCCGGGATGACAAGATCCATCAGATTTATTCCCAGATGCAGATGGGGCAGGAAAAATTCGGCATGCAGACCATGAACCAGTCTCTGTTCCTGCATTTTCATAAACGGAACATCAGCCGGGATATCGCCATGGTGCGTTCCCACGATCCCGAGGAATTGGGCCAGATGATGGCCAATCCGGCCGCTGTGCTGCGCCGCATGCAGCCGGAGGTAATCAGAAAACAGTGACTGGTGGCTGGTGACTTGTAACTGGTTTTTGTGTTTTGATTTTAACCAGTTACCAGTCACCAGTCACCAATCACCCAAACACCAAAATGGAGGCAACCGATGCCTAAATATGCCTGGGTTGGAAAGAATCGCAGTGGACAGGTCCAGAAGGGAGAGATGGAGGCCCCCAACCAGGGGACGGTGCTCGCCCAGTTGCGCAAGGCGGGGGTGTTGCCTTCCGAGGTCAAGGAAAGAGGCAAGGGGTTCGACATGCAGATCAAGATCCCTGGCCTGAAACCGAAGGTCACCACCAAGGATATGGTGGTCTTCACCCGCCAGTTCTCGACCATGATCGACGCCGGCCTGCCGCTGGTCCAGTGTCTCGAAATCCTGGCCCGCCAGCAGGACAACAGGACTTTCAAGGAGATCCTGGTGAACGTCAAGGAAAACGTCGAATCGGGGGCGACCTTCGCCGATTCCCTCAAAAAGCATCCCAAGGTCTTTGACGATCTTTACGTCAACCTGGTGGCGGCGGGCGAGGTCGGCGGCATCCTCGACACCATCCTCAACCGCCTCGCCGCCTACATCGAGAAGGCCCTCAAACTGAGGAAAAAGGTCAAGAGCGCCATGACCTATCCCTCCACCATCGTCGGCATCGCCATTCTGGTCATCGCCGTCATTATGATCTTCGTCATTCCCGCTTTCGAGAAATTGTTTGCCGATTTCGGCAGCGCGTTGCCCGCCCCGACCCAGATCGTCATCAACCTGAGCCGCTTCATCAAGGATTATATTTTCGTCATCCTCGGCGCCGTGGTGGGTTTCGTTTTTCTTGTCAAGTATCTCTACCGGACCAAAAAAGGGCGGGAGAAATTCGACACCTGGTCACTGCGGTTGCCTATTTTCGGCATTCTGATCCGCAAAGTCGCGGTGGCCAAGTTCAGCCGCACCCTGGGCACCATGCTCTCCAGCGGCGTGCCGATTCTCGACGCCCTCGAAATCGTCGCCAAGACCGCCGGCAACAGCGTGGTGGAAAAGGCCATCTACAATGTCCGCGACAGTATCAGCGAGGGCAAGACCATCGCCGAACCGCTGGAGAAATCGGGAGTCTTCCCCCCCATGGTGTGCCAGATGGTGGCGGTCGGCGAACAGTCCGGCTCCATCGATACCATGCTCAACAAGATCGCCGATTTCTACGATGACGAAGTGGATGACGCGGTGGGCAATCTGACCGCCATGATGGAGCCGCTGCTGATGCTCTTCCTCGGCGTCACCGTCGGCGGCCTGGTCATCGCCATGTACCTGCCGATCTTCAAAATCGCCGGCGCCGTCGGGGGGTAGGGGGGGTGGTGACTGGTGACTGGTGATTGGTAACTGGTTTTGGTATTTAGCCTTTTACCAGTCACCAGTCACAAGTTACCAGTTACCGATTTCCAATCCCCAGTCACCGAAAATCAATCAATGCGCGAATACTCCACGAAGCTGATAACCTGGTATCTGATTGTCCGGGTGCTGGTGATCTCCCTGTTTCTCGGCGGGGCCATCGTTTACCGCCTGCGCGGTCTTGCGCCGGCGACCCACCCCACCCTGATTCACCTCTATATCCTTTTCGGGGTGGCCTTTTCCCAGGCCCTGGTCTCGTTGCTGGTGGTGGGACGGGTCCGCCGTCTGAGAAGATTCATTCAGGCCCAGATTGCCTGTGACCTGCTCACCACCATCTTCCTCATCTATCTGACGGGGGGGGTTCACAGCCACTTTTCCTTCCTCTTCATACTCATCATTCTCAGCTCCGGCCTGTTTCTCGGCCGCCGGGACATCCTGATCGTCGCCTCGGCCGCCGTCATCCTTTACTGCAGTTTGGTCGACTTGCAGTTCTACGGTTACCTTCCTGTAATCCACGGTGTTGACCTGGTCCGTGAAATTGCATGGAACGAGGCGTTTTACAAGGTTTTTCTCCATTGCTTCGGCTTCCTGCTGGTCGGTTT
>JAAZDE010000152.1 GCA_012512925.1 Desulfuromonadaceae bacterium | reverse complement strand
GACGTAGTCGCCGCGTTTTTGAAGTCCCGCCCCGATTTCCGGCCCGTCGACCTGCGTCCTCTGGCTCCTTCTGCCTGGCTTCCCCTTTTCGACCAGAAAGGCCGCCTGCGCACCTGGCCCCATTGTCATGACGGCATGGACGCCTTCTTTGCCATCCGTTTCGAACGGAGAGGGACGGCGCATCGATGATATCGAATGCCGATCTGATCCAGGAAAATCTCGGCCGCTTCACCCACCGGGAACTTACCGCCTCGGGAAGGAACCGGGCTTCGGTGCTGGTGCCCCTCTTTTTCAAGAAGGAGGAGTGGCATCTCCTTTTCACCCGGCGCGCCGACCATCTCCCCCACCATCGTGGGGAAATCTGCTTTCCTGGCGGGGAGCGGGACCCGGCGGACACCGATAGGGCGGCCACCGCGTTGCGGGAAACGGAGGAGGAGATCGGCTTGCGTCCCGCCGATGTGCGCATTCTGGGCAGGCTCGACGATTTTGTCACCCGGTTCCATTTTCATGTGGTTCCCTTCGTCGGCCTGTTCCATTATCCCTACCCCTTTCGGGTCAATCGCAACGAGGTCGCCGAGGTGATGGAAATCCCCCTGCGGGTTCTCGCCGAACCGGCCGTTTTTCGCCGTGAGGAACATCTGGTCGAAGGGCGTCTGCTGGATCTCTGTTTTTTCGATTTGGGCCATTGCCTCATCTGGGGACTGACAGGGGCGATTCTGCGCCAGTTTCTCGACCGTCTCGGCTCCCTTTCCCGGCAATGAAACCTTTTCATCGGCTCTTGTGTCAACGGGGGTAGTCTGCTAACGTCAATGTGGCTTTCTTAATTTCTTCACGGAAAGAGGGAGGTCCCGCCCATGTTCAGGAATCTGAACCTGCTGACCAAGATGACCATGGTCATCGCCCTGGTACTGTTTTCCTTTTTTTCCCTGGCCGTTTATCTCGACTATCGCCGGGAAACGGAGCAGGGAATCTTCAATGCGGTGGAAAAGGCCCGGATTCTATCCCTCGAAGCGATCCGCACCCGCGAATATCTTTCCGATCATTATGAACGGGGCAACGTCGTTCTCTCCGACCAGCGTTTCGGCCTGATCCCCGTGGTCGCTTCGGGCCGCATCGGCCAAAGGGTGGCCGATGACATGGGGTATCGCCTGCGCCAGGTGTCGAACCGCTTCCGCAACCCGGACAATGCGCCCGACCCCTATGAGAAAGAGGGGCTGAGCCGCCTCCACCAGGATTCGGAGCGGGAGGAGGCGTATGCCATGACCTCCGTCGAGGGGAAACCGGTGCTCCGCTATCTTCGCCCCTTCCGCGCCAAAATGAGCTGCCTGCAGTGTCACGGCAAACCCGAAGAAGCCCCCGATTTCATCCATGCCAACTATCCGGCGAAGTCCGACAACGCCTATCACTACAAAACAGGCGAGCTGATCGGGGCCGCTTCCATTATCATTCCCATGGAAAAGGTGCAGGCCGGGATCGGCCGGGCCATGCGCGCCGACATCGCCCAGCGGATCGGCATTTTCCTGGCCCTGATGCTGGCCTTGAGACTGCTGACCCGCAAGGTGGTGGTCAACCCCCTGCGGCGTCTGGCGGAGGTGATCCGCGAAGTGATCCGCACCGGTCATTTCCAGACCAAACTGGCCCCCGGCGGTAAAGACGAGATCGGTTCCCTGATCGCCACCTTCGACGAGATGGTCGACCGCCTGCAGGAGCAGTCGTCGGTTCTGGAAGCATCGGAGCATCGCTTCCGGGTTCTCACCGAAACCGCCCGCGACGCCATCGTCTCCTTCCTCGACAACGGCCAGATCATCCTGTTCAACCGGCAGGCGGAGAAGATCCTCGGCTATCGCCAGGGCGACATCCTCGG
>JAAZDE010000151.1 GCA_012512925.1 Desulfuromonadaceae bacterium | reverse complement strand
TCCCTACCGCTCCCGTGTGGAAGGGGTCAGCCATGCCTGTGGCCACGACGGCCACAGCGCCATGTTGATCGGCGCCGCTGCGGTGCTTTCCCGGTTGCGCGATTCCATTGAGGGCACGGTGCGTTTTGTTTTTCAGCCTGGCGAAGAAATCGTCGCCGGCGCCCGTGACCTGGTCGCCAAAGGGATCCTCGCCGATCCTTGCCCCAAAGCGGTCCTGGCCATCCACGGTTGGCCGGGCATCGGCGCCGGCGTGGTGGGCTCGCGGCCCGGCCCCATGATGGCCGCCGCCGACATGTTCCGCATCACCGTCAAGGGGAAGGGGGCGCATGGTTCGATGCCTGAGAAATCGATCGATCCGATCCTCATCGGCGCCCGCATCGTGGAGGCCCTGCAGTGCATCCCGGGCCACCGCATCGCCGCCGTGGAACCGGTGGTTGTCTCAGTGGGACGCTTTCGCGGTGGCAGTGAGGTCAATGTCATTCCCGAGACAGCGACGGTGGAAGGAACGGTCCGCTACCTGAAGCCTGAGATCGGGGAGCGGGCGGCGGAACATCTGGAGAATCTGGTCAAGGGGACCTGCCTGGCGATGGGGGCCGGCTACCAACTGGAGTACAGCCGCGACTACCCCGCCACCCACAATGACGCCGCCCTGGTAGCCCAGGCCAGAAAGCTGACGACGGAAACCTTCGGCGAAAACAGCTGGCTGGACATTCCTTCCCCTTCCATGGGCAGCGAGGATTTTTCCTATTTCCTGCAACAGGCTCCGGGGGCCATGTTCCGCCTCGGGATGGGGGAATCATCTCCTTCCCTGCACAGCCCCTATTTCAACTTCAATGATCAGGCCCTGGAGCGTGGAATCCATTTCCTGGTGGCCATGACCCTGAATGTTCTGGCGGCGGGCCAGTAGGAAAAAGATGAATACCGGACAGTATCTACCGGGCCGGACAGCTCAAATTTACGAAAGCTTCAATATTCAACCAAGGAGGTTATGACATGTCATCCAACGGAGGATGGAACCCCTATCTCGCCGGGGCGCTGGTGGGAATCCTGGCGGTGATGTCGGTGGTGGTGACGACCCAAATTCTGGGAAAAGGGAGCTACCTGGGCGCCTCCACCACTTTTGTCCGCGGCGCCGGCCTGATCGAAAAACAGATAATGCCGGAGAATGTCACCCAGAACGACTACTTCGTGAGGACGAAGATCAAGGTGGACTGGCAGATGATGTTCGTGATCGGCATCTTCTGCGGCGCCCTGCTGGCTTCTCTGAGCGACGGCAGTTTCCGCAAGGAGAAGATTCCACCCATGTGGCGGGAGCGGTTTCCTTATGGTGTCTGGTGCCGTGCCGTCGCCGCCTTCGGCGGCGGGGTCATCGCCATCTTCGGTGCCCGCCTGGCGGGGGGGTGCCCCAGCGGCCACGGCCTGAGCGGCGTGATGCAGCTCTCCCTGAGCGGCCTTGTCGCCATGGCCGGCTTTATGGTGGGAGGTATCGTCATCGCCCGCGCCATTTACGGGGGGAGGGAGTATCCATGGACCTAGTACTGGGATTGATAACCGGGGTTTTCTTCGGGTTCCTTCTCCAGAAGGGACGGGTGCTGCGTTTTGAAAAACAGATCGGTTTTCTGCGCCTCATCGACATGACCATCATCAAGTTCATGCTTTCCGCCATTCTGGTCGGCATGGTGGGGATCTACCTCTTCCTGGATCTGGGCATGATCCAACTCAATGTCAAGAGCACCGTGTTGGGAGCTCAGATCATCGGCGGTCTGATGTTCGGCGTCGGCTGGGCGATTTTCGGCTATTGTCCAGGCACCGCCGTGGGGGCGCTGGGGGAAGGGCGCATTCACGCCCTGTGGGGGATTTTCGGCATGCTCGTCGGCGCCGCCCTCTATGCCGAAGCCTATCCGGAATTGAGCGAGACGCTGCTGAAATGGGGGGTGGTCGGCAAGGTCACCCTGCCGGAGCTGCTGCAGGTCAACCACTGGGTAGTCATCGGGGGGTTCTTCTTTGTGGTCATGGCTTTCTTCGTTTGGTGCGAAAAAAACAGGCTATGACCAGTGAGGCGATGAAATACACCCTCAAACCGGGTTGCTGCGAGGAACACTGGGCGCTCAGGAAGTTTCGCCCCTTTTCCGTTCATGCAGAAAATGGATGAGGAATTCCTCGTCTTTGGGTGAAAGATTAAAACGGCGACTGGCCTCCTCGACGAGGGAGAAGCTCCACCCGACCTCCTTGCCACATTCCGCAAGCCAGAGAACCGCGCGCCGCAGATCTTCCCCTTTGGGAAGCACCGTGCTGTCAGCCATCTTTTTTCGTTCCTCCAAAAATATTGTTGATCTATCATATCATGCCCGCCCGGCGGCGGGCACTGAAAAAAGGGACTTCGGCCCTTGCCCCTAAGCCATGCAAACCGTATCCCAACAATCTTCCAATACCTTTCTTCCGTAATCTTTCCGGAAGGCCAACTCATTAACATCAGGATATTTCATGGAACTTTCTTTTGAACGCACTGACAATGTCATTGACCGCCTCATCGACGAACTGAACGAACATGCCGAGGTGCATCATCCCTCCATCATCCGGGAAATGATTGTCACCGCCCTCAAGGCGGGAAGGGAAAACGACTACCCGGCCGATCTCAAACTGATGCGCACCACCATGAAGGAACTGCGCTACACCAACAAAATCTTCGGCCCTTACCGAAACAGGAAAAAGGTAACCATCTTCGGCTCGGCGCGTACCACCCCCGATCAGCCGATCTACCAAAAATGCCGCGATTTCGCCCACTCCCTGGTAGAAAATGGCTACATGGTCATTACCGGCGGCGGCGGCGGCATCATGCAGGCCGGCAACGAAGGGGCGGGAGCGGACAACTCCTTCGCCGTCAATATCCGCCTCCCCTTTGAGCAGGAAACCAACCCGGTCATGAGGGAAAGCCAGCATTCCCTCACCTACAAATACTTTTTCAGCCGCAAACTGGCCTTTCTCAAGGAGGCCCACGCCGTGGCCCTGTTCCCCGGCGGTTTCGGCACCCTCGACGAGGCCATGGAGACCCTCACCCTGGTTCAGACCGGCAAAAACCCCCCTATCCCGCTTATTTTCATCGAGGACGACGACAGCGACTACTGGGAGAGCGTCCACCTCTTCATGAAAACCACCCTGCTCACCAAAGGGCTCATCTCAGGGCAGGATTTCAGCCTTTTTTCAATCACTCGAGACATCAACGAGGCGGTGCGGATCATCGAAGACTTCTACCGTGTCTACCACTCCATCCGTTTCAGCGGCAAAACCCTGATCGTGCGCCTCAACAAACCACTCAACCCGGAACAGGTGCAAACCCTGGAAGATGAATTCCGCGACATCATCATTCCCGGCGGACACCTCCGCATCGGAGAGGCGATGCCGATCGAGAGCGACGAGCCCGACCTGGCCGAACTGCCCCGGCTGATCTTCGATTTCGACCGCCGTTACTACGGCCTGCTCCACGCCTTTATCCGCCGTCTCAACACCTTTGACGGCTCCGCCCCCTGACGCAAGGAAACGCCTTATGTCCGACAAAAAGGAAATCTTCCGGGGACGGGTCTTTTCGGTGGGTATCGAGGAGCACCGCATGCCCGACGGCCGCCTTTCCCATTTCGAAATTGTTCGCCATCCCGGCGCCGCCGCGGTGTTGCCGCTGCTGAAAGACGACCGGATAATTTTGATCCGCCAGTACCGTCCCTCTATCGACGGCATGATTCTGGAAATCCCGGCCGGACGGCTGGAGGAAGGAGAAACCCCGGAACAGTGCGCCCGGCGGGAAATCGAGGAAGAGATCGGCTGCCGGGTGGAGCGACTCAGCCCTTTGGGCAACTTTTACACCGCCGTCGGTTTCTCCGACATCTACCTGCACCTTTTTGCGGCGGAGGTGACGGAAGAAGGGGAGCAGGCACTGGAAGAGGATGAATTCATCGAGGTGCTCAGGCTCCCCTTGCAGGAAGCCCTGGCCCTGCTGGAGCGGGGGGAAATCACCGACGCCAAGACCGTAATGGCGCTCCTTCTCCATACGCACCACTGCGGCAATGGGTAAGATAAGACGTCACCCGGCCAACGGTTCGCAAGGCAGATCGAGCGCCTCCGCGACCGCCGTGTGGCGCACCTTGCCGGCATGGGTGTTGAGGCCAAGAAGAAAGGCCCGGTCCCCGAGCAGGGCGTCGAAACCTCCGGCGGCCAATTTGCGGAGATAGGGCAGGGTGGTGTTGGTCAGGGCGAAGGTACTGGTGCGGCAAACCGCCCCTGGAATGTTGGTCACGCCGTAATGAAGCACCCCGTTGACCTCGTAAACCGGATGCTCATGGGTGGTGGGATGGATGGTTTCCACGCACCCCCCCTGATCGATGGAGACGTCGACGATGACGCTTCCCGGCGTCATTTCGGCGACCATCTCTTTGGTCACCAGATGGGGAGTTTTCCCGCCCGGAATGAGAACGGCGCCAATCACCAGATCGGCGGCGGCCACCGCTTCCCGAACATTGAACGGAGTGGAGAAGAGGGTTTTGAGCCGCCCTTCGTACTGCTCGTCGAGAAGGGTCAGTTTCTTGAGATTGATGTCGACCAGGGTCACATCGGCTTTGGCGCCGACGGCCAGCCGCGCGGCGTTTTCCCCCACGGCGCCGCCGCCGAGGACAACCACCTTGCCCGGCGGCACCCCCGGAGCACCGGAGAGGAGCAACCCCTTGCCGCCATTTTCCTTCTCCAGAAAATGGGCGCCGACCTGCACCGCCATCCGCCCGGCGATGAGACTCATGGGGAACAGGAGCGGCAGCGAACCATCGTCGAGCTGCACGGT
This sequence comes from Desulfuromonadaceae bacterium, assembly GCA_012512925.1. Taxonomy (GTDB): domain Bacteria; phylum Desulfobacterota; class Desulfuromonadia; order Desulfuromonadales; family JAAYDE01; genus JAAYDE01. The sequence continues at coordinate 49,952 of JAAZDE010000151.1, read as the reverse complement.
TTCGTAAGCGATGCCGGTGATGCGCCGCTCCAGCAAAAAACGGGTCAGGTCGGGGTTGGGAGCCAGATGGAGGTAGGCGAAAAGCATCTGCCCCTCACGGAAGAAAGGATACTCCTGCGGCAGGGGCTCCTTGACCTTGGCGATCAGCTCGCTTTCGGCATAGAGCTGCGCCGCCGAATCGATGATCCCCGCTCCGGCGTGGAGGTAATCCTGGTCGCCGATGCCGCTGGCCTCACCGGCCCCCTTCTCGAGGAGCACCGTATGGCCGTCCTCGACCAGGGCATGGACCCCCGCCGGGGTCATTCCGACCCGATATTCCCTGACCTTGATTTCCCTGGGCACCCCGATAACCATGGTTTGATCCTTTCCCGGAGACGGCCGGCAGCCGAAAAACTGTCCATTGCAAGCAGCCCTCAAAAGGGAGCACCATGCTTTACCACCATTTTTTGAGCCGTTGTTTCCTGGTTTCCAGAAACCAGATTGCCTACCTCCGATTCATCCTGGAGAGCTACGACGGTCTGGCCTTCATGCGCACCCTCGACCCCAGCAGGGCGGTGGTGGAAATCGGTTACTCGCCGACCCGGCGCCGCGACGCCGAGGCACTGATCCTGGCCCTGGAGAAGGAAACGGGGCTGACGGAAATTCCCCCTCCCGAGGATTACCAGCCGCTGTAACCCCTGCTATCTTCATTGTACCGCCTCTTGCCCCTTTTCAAAACTGATCCGGCCAGGATGCAGGAACGGCCCAGACCCGCCGCCCCTGGGGTGCTCCTGGAATTTGATGTCGGGATTTTTATCCGCCTTGTCTATTAAAATCGAACCAGTTCATACTTTCGGCCGCCGAGGCCGATCTTCTCACCATGCTCCAGGGTCGTTTCCCAGTCGATGGCGGGATGAACGCCGCGGAATTTGTCCCCCCCCGGTTCATGGCCGCTCTTCAGGGCGGTGTTGGGCAGTCCCGCACTTTGGTTGACCAGATCGGCCGAGGCTTGGTCGAGGGCCACCGGGTCGGTCCCGGCAAGGATACCGATATCGGGAACGATGGGAGCGTCGGAATGGGGGTAACAGTCACAGTCGGGGGAGACTTGCACGATGAAATTGATAAACAGCGCCTTTCCTTTCTTGCCATGCAGGGCTCCCAGGGCATACTCGGCCATTTTTTTCATCGCCATGTCGGCGCTTTCGTTCCACTGGATACGGATCGCCCTCTCCGGGCAGACGCCGATGCAACGGGCACAGCCAACGCATTTCCCGGGAACGATGAAAGCCTTCCCCTTCATGACGATGGCATCGTGAGCACAGGCCTTGAGGCAGACGCGGCAGGCGGTGCAGGCCTCTTCACTGACCCGCGGCGCGATACTGGAATGCTGCTCCATCTTTCCCTGACGGCTGCTGCAGCCCATGCCGAGATTCTTAATCGCGCCGCCGAAGCCGGTCAGTTCATGCCCTTTGAAATGGGAGACGACCACCATGGAGTCGGCCTCGAGTATCACTTCCCCGATATCGACGCTGGCGAGGATTCCCCCGTCGATGGGTACACGCCGCGCCGAATGACCGCGCAAGCCGTCGCAGAGGATCAACGGCGCCCCAACCACGGCAAAGGCCAGTCCGTTCTCGATGCCGCAGCGCAGCGCCGAAACCGCCTCCTTGCGCTCCCCCGGATAAAGAGTGCAGCTGTCGGTGATAAATGGAAGAGCCCCGCCCCTCCTGAGGCGATCAATGACCCGGCGCAGAAAAGTGGGACGCACATAGGCATGCCCTCCCTTCTCCCCGAAGTGGGTTTTGACTGCCGTCAGATCGCCGCTGTGGATAACGTTTTCGATCCCCGCCGCCTCCATCAATCGCAACACCTTGTCGTGGAGGTTTTCCTCGGAACTGGTGCGGGTATCGGCAAAATAGACCTTTCCGCTCATGTCAATTCAATCCTTTCCCGGTCTTTCTTCCTGTTTCAACCAAATCGAACCTTCTCCTGGCTATAGGAAATCGATGGAAAGATGCTATCATATTCTAGGAACTTTTTAAAAAGGAGGATGGCGTGGAGCAGCAAGACAAACAGCGTTTTCAGCTTCTGCAGCGAGGCAGGATAAAAAGCATCCTGAAAAAAGGCAGTATCTTCCTGATCGTCGGCATTCTTTTCTATTACGCCATCGCTCTGGTCTACGCCACCAAGACCATCTACAAGGTGCGCCGCAACTACGCGGTGATCCTGGAGGATCTGGCTGGCAACCGGCGGGTGGTGGATGATGTCGGCTGGCATGCCCGACCCCCCTTCTTCTCCCGCCTGGAATTGGAGGTGCCGTTGATGAACCAGGAACTCTACCTGGGGGGAGAACCGGATGTTCAGCGCATCATTTCCAGCGGCAATGTGGCCCTCTATGTCAGTGCCATGATGACCTACCGCATCCTCGATCTGGAGAAATGGGGGATTGAAAACCGCGCCCCCAAGGAACTTCTGCAGGCTGATTTCGACGGCATGGTCAAGGACGTGATGCAGGGAAAGACGGTGGATGAGCTGATTTCCAACCGCGCCCGGATTAAGGAAATGATCTATGAGTCTCTCAAGGACAAGCCGATCAACGTCGGCGGACCCACCCTGGAAAGGAAGTACGGGGTTGAGATCGTCTCCTTCGTCCTGCGGGATACCCGCTTCGGCGACAAGTTGGTCGAAGCCAGCGAAGAGAAGAAACGCCGCGAGATGATCGCCGAGGCGGAAAACTACGCCGCCGACCAGGAGGCGAGCCGGACCCGCAAGCTCTACGCCGCCTACAGTGATTCCATCCGCGAATTCCGCGAGGCGCTGAATCTCGACTCGCGCAGCGACCAGGTGCTCTTCGAATTCCTCAACCAGCAGAAATGGGCCATGGCTTATGAAAAGAATGTCCACGGCCAGAACACCGTCGTCCTCAACAATTCCGGAGGCAGCCCGCCCGTGGTTCTGCCGACCTCGCCGTCGCCGGGACCACCCCGGCCGCAAAAAAACGGGGTTGCCGCCATGGATGGCCAGGGGAATGAGCCGACACTGAGAGAAGCCCTGCGGACCTACCAGTACCCTTGGCAGACTGCCCCCCGATAATCAACCGCGGAAACAGGACCAACGTAGGAAAAACATGTCGACGGTGCGCAAAACCAAAACCCCCATCAACGTCCGCATCTCGGAGAAGCGGCTGCGCCAGATCCAGAACCTGGTGGACAGCTGGAGCTACGAAAGCCGCGTTTTCGTCCTCCAGCGGCTGCGCCAGTTCCGCCCCAAACGCACCCCCTTGCGCTTCTTCCGCGACCTGTTCAAAAACCTCCTGTGGTCCACGGAGCGGCGCTTCCAGATGCTGCGCAACCCGGAAGCGCTCTCCGACTGGCATCGCCGTTTCGAGATCTCCGGCTCCTCCAGCGCCGGCGCGGCCTGGAACAAGATTCTCGCCCGCGAGCTCAACTGGCATGAATATCACTACCTGACCTATCTGCTGGAGCGGGAAACCGCCGACATCTTCGTTCCCCCTTCCCTGCACGATTTTTTCGAAAAAATCTACCGTGCCCACATCCTCAAGGAATATTCCCAGGATTCCAGCGTCCCCCGCTCCCCTTTGATCCTGGTCATCGGCCCCTCCGGCAGCGGCAAAAGCGCCACGGTAACCCAGACCCTGGAGGAGACGATCTTCTCCAATGAGGTGCGGCCCACCATCGACCTCAAGGCCAAAAAGGAGGAGGTGCTCAAAAACCAGCCGATCTGGAAAAGCCTGGAGGATGTCGACCCGGAACTGGCGGTGGAAATCGAAAGGATGCGCCGCATCGAACAGCTCAAATTTCTGTCACGGATCCCCATCCTCAAGTATCTCTACCGCAAGCGGGTGGCCGAGGCCCTCTACTCCCTGGGAGAAAGCGGCATCTTCGTCGACTACGCGGTGATCACCCCCAACGACTACCAGACCGCCTTTGCCGGGGAGCCGGGGAACCGGCTGCGCAAGGCGATGGGCGAACCCAACCAGACCTGCATCCGTCATCTGGAAGAGGCTCACTCCGCCTTCGGCCGCCCCGATCAGACCAGCACCGTCAAAAGCCAGCAAGGGACCCTGATCGACACCGCCAACATTATCTTCGACGAGATCACTCAAGGCAAAAGAGACTGCCTGCTGATCGCCACCACCGACCAGCCGGAGCAGATCGAACAGTCGCTCTACCGGCGCTTCGTGGAACGGGGCAAGGTGATCGACATCAGCGACTACTGGCAGGACACCAACAACCTCAAAGAGGTGGTGCGCCTCGAACTGCGGCGCAACAACCTCTTTATTCACCTTTCCTCCGAAGAAGACAAGACCCTCATCGAGGCCCTGGCCCAGGAAACGGTCAACCGCCTGGCTAACATCTTCCGCAACCGCAGCCTGCGCATCACCCCGGCCTACGTGCGCCGCCTGATCGATTCGGTGATCACCCTCAAGGGGGACTTCAAGGCCGGCTACCTGGACGACCAATTCCTGGTCCGCGATGCCTTCAAGTCGGTGGCCAAGAACGTCTACGGCGGCCTGTACAACCGAGTGTCGGGACGAATGGGACGGGATGTCCACTGGCAGGACTACATCGGCGCGATCAAGGACGAGTTTTCCGAGATGGCCAACAACTCCCTCTACTACAATGTCCAGGACGAGAAGGGGGTGGTTCTCACCGGCCCCCCCGGTTCGGGGAAGACCTATATGGTCAAGGCCTGGCTGGGGGAAAATTCCGAGATTCAGGATCTCGCCGTCCATGTCAACGACCTCTCCGACCCCAACAACCCCTATGAGTCGATGGTGGAGAACCTGGAACGGATCTACGACATCGCCAAAATGATCTCCCCCTGTCTGGTCTTCTTCGACGAAGGGGACGCCATCGCCCCGCGCCGCAGCCAGCAGGGAGGCTCCCCCTACGACAAGGTGACCAACAAGTTCCTTTCCATCATCGACGGCGAATCCCCCCTCAACCACGTCTTCACGGTGCTGACCACCAACCGCCTCGACATCCTCGACCCGGCCCTGATCCGTTCCAAGCGGCTCAAGGTGCTTAACGTGCCGGGGCAGTTGCGTGAAGAGGACGCGATCCGCATCCTGCGCAAGGAACTGGACGGCATGCCCCTCGACGAAGGACTTGGCTACGAGGACATGGTCCGGGTGGCGCGGGGCCTGTGCGACACCCCGGCCGATTTCACCGCCTTCGCCGAGAAGGTGCGCAGTCTGCACAAAACCGAGGTGGAAATCCTCGCCAAGCTGAAAACCGCCCTTCAGGGATCGCCGGAAGAGCGCCTCCGTTTCGTCCGCTTCAACGCCAAGACGCTCCTCAGCCTCATGGAGGCGGTATCAAGCGGCTCCGATCTCTTCGCCAGGGCCCGCCGCAGTGAAGAGGAGATGCTCTCCTGCCTCGACGAGGTCGCCGCCGACATGGACCACCGCCGCGCCGAGAAGATCTATCCCATCACTCAGCGCCATCTGGTCAACGCCAAGATTCAACTGGCCCACAGCCCGACCCGCAAGGGGAAACAGCAGCTCGACAAATTCCTGGAAACGGAACTCTCCAAAGAGCCCCAGGTCGGTTTCGTGGTCGGGGTGGGAGCCAACGATACCTCCGGCGTCCTGCTCCCCATCGCCTCCTCCCTGGTCTACCAGATCTTCCCGGAGAAAATCGTCGTCACCGGAGCGGTCTCCAGCGCCTCCCCCGCCGCCGCCGAAATCGATCTGGCGGTGCAGATGACCCGGCAGAGCGCCCAGGAGGCGCTGACCCTGGTGGAAAACTACCTCCAGTCCCTGTGCCCGGACCTGAACGTCTCACGGGTCCTCGGCCAATATCTTCAGGGCTATTCCCTCCATCACCAGTTACTCAGCACCTCCTACACGGTGGGCGGCCCCTCGGCAGGCTTCGCCCTGGCCATCAACACCCTTTCCGTGCTGATCAACCTGCCGGTGCTCAACAATTTCGGCATCACCGGCGCCCCGTGGATCAAGGGAGCGGACAAAACAGAGGTGGGAGCTTCCGTCATCATCGGTGGACACCGCCGAAAAACGGAAAAGGTGCTTCAGTACCTCCCCCGCATGTACATGCCGATGCAGAACTATGAGGACCTGGAACCCGAACTTCTCAAGGCCTATCGTATCGAGAGCAAAGACATCCGCGGCGTGCGGAGCTTCTCCGGATTGGTGCGGGAGGTCTTCTATTTCGGCCCCGATTATCATCAAAAGCTCCAGCAGTTTCTGCAGGAGCGGCTGGAATTCGATCTCCAGGAGGCCCCGGAAACAGAGGAAGCCTTTGTTCAGGACCGCTTCGCCGGAATCGAGGAGGATCTGCGCCATCGCAGCGAAGAGGCCATCCGGTTGCGCATGCGGCGCATCGCCGAATTCGTGGGAGGAGAAACCCAACCGCTGAACTACACCAATCTGGAAAGAGTCTTCGATGGCCTGGAAACAAATGCCGTGCAATAAATTGTTTCACTCTGTTGCAACAAAAAATCAATCTCCCCTTTCCCATGGTTGCGAAATATTTTGTGATCAATTAATATTTAAGGCCACTATCATCCCATTTTCCCCTGACAGGGAAATCCCAATTTAAAGGAGAAATCATGGCCAAATATCGTTGTGTGGTATGCAATTACATTTATGATCCGGAAATTGGCGACCCGGACGGCGGCATCGCTCCGGGAACCGCTTTCGAAGATATCCCCGATGACTGGGTCTGCCCTCTGTGCGGCGCCGACAAAAGCAATTTCGAACCGGCATGAGGTAGCTGATGATCCGGCAACCGGTTGTTGACCAGGACAGATGTATCCGTTGCGGATTCTGCGTGGATACACTTCCGGCGGTTTTTCGTTTCAACCACTTCGACCTGGCCGAAGTATACAACCCCGCCGGAGCTCCGGAAATCCGCATCGAGGAGGTTATGAAAAACTGCCCGGTTTCCTGTATCAACTGGTCTGAATAACCCCGAATGACCTCGAACCGCATCGGACAGGTTTCGGTGTGAACGGTTTTTTCACCTTGAGGCCCGGACGGATCTCATACCGTGCGGGCCTTGCTTTGCAACAACAACTCTTGGCCCACAGGGAAGCGGGAACAGCCGATTTCCTGATTCTCCTCGAGCATCCGCCGGTAATCACCCTCGGCAGCAAGGTGAAGGAGTTCCGTCCTCTGGCGCCGCACGATTATTTTGAAAGCCGCGGCATCGAAGTAATCCGTGCCCGGCGCGGCGGAGAAACGACCTACCACGGTCCCGGTCAGCTCATCGGCTATCCGATCGTCGGCCTTGACCTCGTCAATCGCGACCTGCACCGGTTTCTGCGGCTGCTGGAGGAACTCCTTGTAAAGCTGTTGCGTCGTTACGGGATTTCCGCAGAGAGGCTCGCCGGCCGCACCGGCGTCTGGGTTTCCGGCAGAAAAATCGCTTCCATCGGCGTTGGCGTACGGCGCTGGATCAGCTGGCACGGCTTTGCCCTCAATGTCGGCGGTTATCTCTCTCCTTTTGGCGCCATTGTCCCATGCGGCCTCACCGGGGTGGAGATGACCTCCATGGCTGAACACCTGGGAGAAGAACCATCGATTGAGGAGGTGGAGGGGCAGGTGATCCACTGCTTCGCCGAGGTTTTCGAAAGTATCCATCTGGGTGAATGGTGACTGGTGAGGGTTATAATTTTTGCTTTCGGGGAATGAGGATTTTTGGTGAGATGAAAGGTCTTTTATTTTGAAGCAAGAGCGCAAACCAGCCTGGCTAAAGGTCCGCCCGCAAGGCGGCCCCAAGGCGGCCCGCATAGAAAAATGGCACCGCGACCACGGCCTCCATTCGGTCTGCCGCAGCGCCGCCTGCCCCAATCAGGGGGAATGCTGGAGCCGGGGAACGGCCACCTTCATGATCCTCGGCGAATTCTGCACCCGCGACTGCGCCTTCTGCAACGTCGCCCATGGCAAGCCCCTTCCCCCCGAGCCTGAAGAACCGGCCAAGGTGGCCGCCGCTCTCGCCGAACTGGAGTTGCGCCACGCGGTGATCACCTCGGTGACCCGCGATGATCTCGCCGACGGAGGCGCCTCCGTTTTCGCCGCCGTAGTCGGTGAAATCCGCCGCGCCGCGCCCTCCTGCCGGGTGGAGTTGCTCATCCCCGACCTGGGCGGAAATCCCCGGGCGTTGCAACGAATTCTTTCCGCCGGCCCTGATATTCTTGGGCACAATCTGGAAACGGTGCCGCGACTCTACCCACAGGTCCGTTCGGCGGCCGACTATCGGCGCTCCCTCGAACTGCTGGCCCGCGTCCGCGACACCTACCCGGCGATTCCGGTCAAAAGCGGCCTGATGCTGGGGATGGGAGAGAGCCGCCGGGAGTTGACGGAAGCCATGAACGATCTGGCCGAAGCCGGCTGCCGGCTGCTGACGGTTGGGCAGTACCTGCGGCCAACCGGAAATCACTATCCGGTCCACCGCTATGTTCCCCCCGAGGAATTCGATGAAATCAAAAAGGAAGGTCTGAAAATCGGCTTCGCCCATGTCGAGGCCGGGCCCCTGGTAAGGTCTTCCTACCATGCCGAAGAACAGTTCAAGGAGGTTGTCGATGCAGAAAAAAGATAACGAGATACTGAACGTCATCATCCTGGGGTCGGGACCGGCAGGGCTCACCGCCGCCATCTACGCGGCGCGCGCCAATCTGGAGCCGCTGGTCATTCACGGCAGCCAGCCGGGAGGGCAGCTGACCACCACCACGTTGGTGGAGAATTACCCCGGTTTCGCCGAGGGGATCGACGGACCGGTGCTGATGGAGGAGATGGAAAAACAGGCGCGCCGTTTCGGCGCCCGCTTCCTGGCCGGGGAGGTGACCAAGGTAGAACTTGATTCCTACCCCTTCACCATCCATGCCGGCGACGACAGCTATCGTTGCCGCACCCTCATCATCGCCACCGGCGCCTCCCCCCGCCTGCTCGACCTCCCTCACGAAAAGGAACTCTACGGCAAGGGGGTATCGGTCTGCGCCACCTGCGACGGTTTCTTTTACCGCGATAAGGAAGTAGCGGTGGTCGGAGGAGGGGACACGGCCATGGAGGAGGCCACCTTCCTGACCCGTTTCGCCAGCAAGGTCCATGTCATCCACCGCCGCGATGCCCTTCGCGCCTCGCCGCCCCTGCAGGAGCGGGCCTTCGCCAACCAGAAGATCGTCTTTCACTGGGATTCGGTGGTAAGCGCCATCCTCGGCGACAAACAGAAAGGGTTGACCGGCATCCGCCTCAAGAACGTTGCCACCGGCAAGGAGGAGGAAATGATCTGCGACGGTCTTTTCATCGCCATCGGCCATATCCCCAACACGGGTCTGTTTAAGGGGCAGGTGGAGATGGAGGAGCGCGGCTATTTGCTGACCGGCACCGGGGCCAGGACCAATATCCCCGGGGTTTTCGCCGCCGGCGATGTCCAGGACCCCCATTTCCGCCAGGCAATCACCGCCGCCGCCTCCGGATGCATGGCGGCAATTCAGGCGGAACGGTTCCTGGAGGAAAATCCGTAGTGGAGTTTCGGCTTCGGGAGGCCATAATGAGATGCTCCTTCATCACCTGAACTGGCTATTTGGTCTGTTACTGCTGATGGCCGGCTTCTTCTCCGCCGGCCACGCCCTGCTCTACCGACGCGATCCCCGCGCCGCCCTGGTGTGGATCCTCATCTGCCTTTTCATTCCCGGCATCGGCTTCAGCCTTTACTGGCTGCTTGGGGTCAACCGCATCCGCACCCGCGCCCGCAGTTGGCAAACCAGCGGCCGCGGCATGCAGTGGCTGACCCCCGCGTCCCGGCATTTCGTCATTTCCGCCGATCCGGTCCCTCCCTTCCCCGCGGAGAATCTCGCCGCCCTGCTCCATCTCTCCAACGCCATCACCCGGCGGCCGCTGACCGCCGGCAACCGTCTGCGGCCCCTGATCAACGGCAACGAGATTTTCCCGGCCATGCTGCAGGCCATTGCCAAAGCCGAAGAGAGCATCTTCCTGTCCACCTACATCTTTGGCAGCGACCGGATCGGGCGGCGCTTCATCAATGAGCTGGGGGCCGCCGCCCAGCGCGGGGTCGATGTCCGTGTCCTGGTCGACGCCCTGGGGGAGCGTTATGCCTTACCCTCAGCCCGCTCGCTGTTGAACCGGGCCGGCGTGCGCACCGTTCGTTTTCTCCCCCCCTTCACCTCCTGGGGGATGTTCCATCTCCATCTGCGCAACCACCGCAAACTGCTTACGGTGGACAGAAGAATCGGCTTCACGGGCGGCATCAACATCGGCCGCAGCTGGCTCTCCAGTAAGATCGACCGGGGGGATGTGATCGACCTCCATTTTCAGGCGGAAGGACCGGTGGTCGGTCAGATTGAGGACACCTTCCTTGAGGACTGGCATTTCGCCACCGGCGAGGAGGTCAGCACCCGCCCTCATTCACCACCGCTGGAAGACTGCACCGCCTACTGCCGGGGGATCAGCGCCGGTCCCAACGAGGATTTCGAGAAACTCCGCTGGCTGATGGTGGGTGCCCTTGATTGCGCCCGCCAGCGGGTGCGGATCATGACCCCCTACTTCATCCCCGACCGCGATCTGATCTCCTCCATCAACAGCGCCGCCTTGCGCGGCGTCAAGGTGGAGATCATTCTGCCCGGACGCAGCAATCTTCCCTACGTCCACTGGGCGACCCGGGCCTATCTCTGGGAGCTCCTCGAATATGGAACCCGCATCTACTACCGTCCACCCCCCTTTGCCCATAACAAGCTGCTGCTGGTCGACACCTTCTTCGCCCTGGTCGGCTCGGCCAATCTGGACCCCCGCAGCCTGCGCCTCAATTTTGAATTCAATGTGGAAGTCTTCGATCCCGAAACGGTCAAAATTCTGTCTGAGCACTTCGAACAGACCCGCAGAAACTCCCGCCAGGTCACTCTCGAGGAGGTCGATGGGCGCCCCCTCCCCGTTAGGCTCCGGGACTCTTTTTGTAAGCTCTTTTCTCCCTTTCTCTAAATGGCCGCAAAAAAACAGGAATCGGGCAAGGCAGACGAGACGCGCGGAATTCGATTTGCAGGGACACCCTATCATTGCGTCCCAATACCTGCAGCCTTGACCAGAAGCAAAAAACGCGGTTTGCAGCAGACAGCCAAAAAAAAGAGGCAGCCCGCGAAGGGCCGCCCCCATTATTTTTCCTTCTCCTCTTCCTCTTTGTTCTTCCGCACCGGAAGATCGCAGCTTTTGGAAAGTCAGGTGCGGATGCCGAAATGCGGCAACACCCAGCGGTTGAGAATGAAATAAAGGGCCACCACACCTAAAAAGATAAGCAGTTCTTGCATGTCCATGAGTCAAACCTCCTTTATCAACAATACCATGGCTGGGCGAAAAACGGCGCTGACCTTTCCTTTTTTCAACCACTTCATCCCTTGGTACAGATTATTTCCCTACGCTTCATTTAAATTATGTAAAATTAACACAAAAATGGCCCAAAAGTATTGTCGTCCCTGATTTTCTTTTTTTAGATTATAATTTTATTTTTTGTTCGCCCAAAGAATGCGTAGTTGTCAATGGTGGGTTTTTCCTCCCAAAATCCCGAGGGAAAACCTCTTGAAAGAATGACTGATGTCCCTGTTCCTTTCCAAAAGACAGAAAATTGCATTGAATTCAGGTCGACCCCTGATTCCAGGATATCTCCTCCACCTTTGGCCAGGAGTGCTATTTTAACCACACCGAACGGAACCTTCTCCGGATGGCCACAGGGAACAAGAAACAAAAAATTCATAATGAGGAAAAAGCAAACGATGCCGAATTTTGACAATACCGTTAAGGGACTGCAGACGATCATGGCTGCCTCCCCGGTGGGAATCGTTGTCTTCAATCAGGAAAAACAGGTGGTCTACGCCAACCCGGAGGCGGCAAGGCTTTTCGACCCCAAATGGGGGGACAACCCATTGAGATGCGGCGATTTCCTCTCCTGCATTCATCGGCATAGTGCTCAGCGGGGCTGCGGACATGCCCCCGATTGCCTCGCCTGCCCACTTGCCAATTCGGTTGAAAGTGCCTTACGAGCCGACCCTGCCCCCCCCCTGGAAGTGAAAACGGAACTGGCCCGCGACCCCAGCCTGGGTTCTCTCTGGGTCAAATATAAGGTCTCTTCTCTTCTCTCTGAAGGAGACCGTTGGGCCATCTTGGCCGTCGACGACATTACCCCGATCAAACAGGCGGAAGATCGCTTGCGGGAAAGCAAGGACAGCTATCAGGCCACTTTCAACTCCATCGGCGATGCTGTCATCTCCACCGACGCCGAAGGACGCATCACCCGCATGAACCCGGTCGCTGAAAAGCTGACCGGGTGGAAAGAGGAGGAAGCGGCTGGCAAACTTTTGACCGATGTATTCCACATCATCAACGCCCACACCCGCCAACCGGCCGTCAACCCCGTGGCCAAGGTACTGAGCAACGGACGGGTGTTCGGCCTGGCCAACCACACCACCCTCATCAATCGCAAGGGCGTGGAATACCAGATCGCCGACAGCTGTGCTCCGATCCGTGACAAAAGGGGTGAAGTAACCGGCACGGTGCTGGTCTTCCACGACGTGACCGAGGTGTACAACCAACAGCGGCGCATCGCTGAAAACGAGGAACTTCTCCGCACCACCATCCAGGCTCTGGCCAATCCCTTCGCTGTCATCAATGCCAACGATTACACCATTGAAATGGCCAATGACGCCTATGGAGAGGCGGTAGCCGGCAAGAAATGCTATGCCGTTTCCCATCAACAGAGCAGCCCCTGCGGCGGCGACCAGCACCCCTGTCCACTGGTCGAGGTCCGCCGGACAGGTAAGCCGGTCGTCGTCGAGCATGAACATTGCGATGAGCAGGGGAATCTCAGCTACATCGAATTGCAGGCTTTTCCTGTTTTCGAGGCCAACGGCCGCCTGGCCAGAATCATTGAGCAGGGGATCGACATCACCGAACGGAAGCGCTCCGAAAAGATGAATGAAATCCGCCTCAATCTCATCGAGTTCGCCGCCAGTCACAGCACGGACGAACTGCTGACCAGGACTCTGGACGAGGTCGGCGCCTTGGTCAACAGCCCCATCGGTTTTTATCACTTTGTCGAAGCCGACCAAAAAACCCTTTCCTTGCAGCAATGGTCCACGGCGACCCTCGAACATTTCTGCAAGGCACCGGGCAAGGGACTCCACTACAGCATCGACCAGGCAGGCCTCTGGGTCGATTGCGTCCACCAACGAAAAGCGGTCATCCACAACCACTATCCTTCCCTCCCCTCCAGAAAAGGGCTCCCTCCGGGACATCCCGAGGTGGTCCGGGAACTGGTGACCCCGGTCATACGTGACAACCGGATCGTCGCCATTCTAGGGGTGGGGAACAAGCCGACCAACTATACCGATACCGATCTGAAGACCGTCTCCTATTTGGCCGACGTGACCTGGCACATTGTCGAGCAGAAAAAGATCGCGGAGTCACTCCGCCAAAGCGAGTTGATGTTCCGTAACCTTTTCGAACAGCACGCCGCAATTAAAATGCTTCTCGACCCCGAAGACGGCTACATCATCGACGCCAACGCCGCCGCCGCCGAATTCTACGGCTGGTCGCGAGAGCAACTCAAGAAGATGAAAATTCAGGAGATCAACACCCTGTCGCCTCAAGAGGTAAAGAATGAGATGACCAGGGCCCGCGCCCAGGAGCGGATCCATTTCGAATTCCGCCACAGACGGGCCGGTGGCGACATCCGCGACGTGGAGGTTTTCAGCAGCCGGATCGAGACCGGAGGAAAAATTCTGCTCCAGTCCATCGTCCACGACATCACCGACCGCAAACAGGCAAAAAAAGATCTCCTGGAAACCAACCACCGCCTAGCCGAAGCCATTAGACAAGCCAATGAACTGGCGGTTCAGGCGCAAATGGCCAGCGCGGCCAAAAGCGAATTTCTGGCCAACATGAGCCACGAGATCCGCACCCCCATGAATGGGGTGATCGGCATGACCGGCCTCCTCCTCGATACCGAACTGACCGACGAGCAACGCCGCTACACCGAGATTGTGCGCTCAAGCGGCGAAACCCTGCTTTCCCTGATTAACGACATCCTCGACTTCTCAAAAATCGAGGCAGGCAAACTCGACTTGGAAACTCTCGATTTCGAACTGTCGACCCTACTCGACGATTTCGCCGCCAGCCTGGCGGTGCGCGCCCACGACAAGGGTCTCGAATTCATCTGCGCCGCCGACCCAGCGGTCCCATCCCTGTTGCGCGGCGATCCCGGCCGTCTACGCCAGATTCTTAACAATATAGGCGGCAATGCCATCAAATTCACCTCCGCAGGAGAGGTAGCGGTCCTTATCTCGGTGGCCGCCGAAAGCGCCGACGAAGTTATCCTTCGTTTCCGGGTGCACGACACCGGCATCGGCATCCCCAAAGACAAACTGGCCCTTATTTTTGACAAATTCAGTCAGGTGGACGCCTCCACCACCCGCCGCTACGGTGGCACCGGCTTGGGGCTGGCCATCTCCAAGGGACTGGCTCAGATGATGGGGGGGGAGATCGGCGTCGCCAGCGAGGAAGGGAAAGGTTCGGAGTTCTGGTTCACCGCACGTCTGGGAAAACTACCTGGATGCGCCCCCAGGGAAATCACTCCTTCGGAGAACCTGCAGGGAATGCGGGTGCTGATTGTGGATGACAATGCCACCAACCGGGAAATCCTCACCACTTGGCTCGCTGACTGGCGGATGCGGCCGGTGGAGGCCGACAGCGGTTCCGCGGCAGTCCAGGCGCTCTACCAGGCGCTGGCAGAGAACGACCCTTTCCCCGTTGCCGTCATCGACATGCAGATGCCCGGCATGGATGGCGAAACCCTCGGCCGCATGCTCCAGGCGGACCAACAGTTGGCGGAAACCCGCATGATCATGCTGACCTCCCTGGGAACCCGGGGGGACGCCCGGCACTTTGCCGAAATCGGTTTTGCCGGCTACCTGACCAAACCGGTACGCCGCCAGGAACTCAAGGGGGTCATCTCCCTGGCCCTGACTGACGACACCAAAAAGAGACCGTCCTCCCTGCCCATCGCTACGCGCCACGATGCCCGCGAGATACTGAACCACTTCGAGGGATGCAAGGGACGTATCCTGGTGGCCGAGGACAACATCACCAACCAGCAGGTGGCCCTAGGCATCCTCAAAAAACTCGGTCTGCGGGCCGATGCCGTGGCCAACGGTGCCGAGGCGGTCAAAGCTTTCGGCAACATCCCCTATGACCTCATACTGATGGATGTCCAGATGCCGTTGATGGATGGATTGGAGGCGGCCCGGAAGATCCGCAACACATCCTCTCCAATCCGCGGAGGCGCCGTCCCCATTATCGCCATGACCGCCCACGCCATGCGCGGCGACCGGGAAAAATGCCTCGCGGCGGGAATGAACGACTATCTGTCGAAACCCATTCAACCGACCTTGCTGGCCGAAATTTTGCGGCGATGGCTCCCCCGCGGCCAACAAAAACCCCTGCAATCAACGGAAGCGGCCCCGTACAAATCGGCGGTCAGCGAAATTTTCAACGAAGAAGAGCTGCTGAACCGGGTTCTCAACGACCGGCAAATAGCCTCCTCGGTACTTTCCAACTTCCTGAATGATATTCCCCAACAGATGGCCGAACTCAAGAGAGCCTTTACCCGGAGAGATATTATTAGTGTCCAAAAGAAATCGCACAATATCAAGGGAGCGGCGGCGACGGTAGCTGCCGCAACCCTCAGCAGAGTCGCCGCAGAGATGGAAGCGGCCTGCGAAACGAACCGAACCGGGGACATCCCCGCCCTCATTACACTGTTCGAGAAGGAATACCTGAGGCTTGACGCGGTCCTTGACAACGGCGGGTGGAAATAACTGATTGCACACAATGGACAAACCATGAGGATCCTGGTTGCCGAAGATGATTTGACCACCCGTTCGATATTGAAAGCGGTATTGATGAAATGGGGCTATGAAGTTGTGGTCGTCTGCGACGGCAACGAAGCCATGGAAATACTACGGCGGGAAAACGCCCCCAAACTTGCGATCCTCGACTGGATGATGCCGGGGCTCAACGGCGTCGACATCTGCCACAGGCTTTGCGCCGAAAAGAACCCTTTCCCCCCTTACCTCATCCTGCTGACAGCCCGCGCCAAAATGGAGGATATTGTCGAGGGCCTGCAATCGGGGGCCAACGACTATATCCTCAAACCTTTCGACAATGAGGAACTGCGGGCCAGGCTGAGGGTTGGGGAAAGGATGATTGACCTCCAGGACAAGCTCTATCGGGCCATCGAGCAGCAAAAAAAGCTCGCCCTTGCCGATCCTTTGACCGGAATCGCCAACCGCAGGGCCATTCTCGACCACCTCGAGATGGAGATGTCGAGAGCCAGGCGTAAAAAAAACCACCTCTGGGTCTCGGTACTTGATATCGATCACTTCAAACGGATCAATGACAACTTCGGTCATCTGGTGGGGGACGTGGTACTCAAGGAGTGCGTCAGGCGGATATCCTGCTCAATCCGCAGACACGAACGTTTCGGCCGCTATGGTGGGGAAGAATTTCTGCTCATT
Source organism: Desulfuromonadaceae bacterium (assembly GCA_012512925.1). Taxonomy (GTDB): domain Bacteria; phylum Desulfobacterota; class Desulfuromonadia; order Desulfuromonadales; family JAAYDE01; genus JAAYDE01. The sequence continues at coordinate 33,410 of JAAZDE010000151.1, read as the reverse complement.
TTCCCGGAGGGGGAAAATGGCGCCGAAGTTCAGGCCATGGAAAGGATCCTCGAAACCATCGCTGCGGAGGATATCGAGGCGAAAGGAAACCGGATACGGATCACGGTGAGCCTTGGAGCGGCAAAATGGAACGGCCGGGACACCATGGATGAACTCATCCGAAAGGCCGATAACGCACTTTATCAGGCCAAGAGAAAAGGCCGCAACCGGATCGAATATGAATATGGGAAAGAGGGGTAAACTAATCTAGCCAAGTCAACAGGTAATACTCTTCTTATATCGATCGGGTGCCCCTTTCCGCTTCCCGATCAACAATAAGCTGAATTCCTTTGAGAAAAAGTCGATCACCTTTTCCTGCAGAAGGAGCCGGAGATTGATCTCGACGGAATGCGGTTTTTGGGACAACCAGTTTTTATGCCATTTCGTTTCTTGCCCAATCAACCCAGGAGAAATAAAATGGCTCACTATCAGGTGAAAAGGATCTCCACAACTTTACTGTCCAAATAAAAGGCCGACGCGATACGCCATGTCCCCCTTCTCGATCCATCCCCAATTACGAGCCGACTGCCACCTGCTGGGACGTTTCCCCCGCAGCCATCTGCTGCTGCACAAAAACGCCCTCATCCCTTGGTTCATTCTGGTTCCCGAAACCGACCTGACCAACCTTTTCGAGCTGGCCCCGGAGCCCCGTCGGGCTGTCATCGAGGAAAGCGCTTCCATCGCCCGTTTTATTACCGAAGAGCTGGCTTTCCCCAGGATCAACTTCGCCGCCATCGGCAATCTGGTGCCCCAGCTCCATCTGCATCTGATCGGACGCCGCGCCGGAGACCCTTGCTGGCCCCTTACGGTCTGGGGAAATCTGCTTGAAAACCTTTCCTACCCCGCGGAGCGGATCAAGGAATGGACGGCCATGCTGGAAAAAAAATGCGGCCTCAAGCCGGAAGCCCAGGGACAGGATCATTGATGAACCCAACAAAAATCGCCATCTTTACCACCGGCGGCACCATCGACAAGATCTATTTCGATGCCCTGAGCGCCTTTCAGGTGGGGGAGCCGAGTATCCGCGAGATCCTTTCTCACCTGAACCTCAACTTCCACTATGAAATACACCAACTGCTGCGCAAGGACAGTCTCGACCTGACCAACGAGGATCGGGAGCTGATCACCGCGGCGGTGAAAAATTCCCCGGCCCGAAGGATTCTTATCACTCACGGCACCGACACCATGGTTGAGACCGCCAAAGCCATCGGCCTGCTGCCAGAAAAAACCGTCGTTCTGACGGGATCGATGCTGCCCGGCCGCTTCAGCGGCACCGACGCCATCTTCAATATAGGCTTCGCCGCCGCCGCCGTGCAACTTCTGTCCCCCGGCACCTATATCGCAATGAACGGCCACTCTTTCGATTTCCGCCGAGTCCGCAAAGACCGTGAAAAAGGGCTCTTTGTGGAAATCCCAGCCGTGGACCATGGCCCATGAAAAATGTCCCGGATCAACATTCACCCCTGCTTATCGGCGTCATTTCCGACACCCATGGCCTGCTTCGTCCCCAGGCCACCGCGGCCCTGCAGGGTTGCCACCTGATTCTCCACGCCGGGGATGTCGGCCGGCCCGAGATCCTTGACGATCTGCGCCTTATTGCGCCGTTGGTGGCGGTAAGGGGGAATGTGGACCGGGGCAGCTGGGCGGCAGCCCTTGCGGAAAAGGAACTGGTCGAAGCGGGGGGCCGGTATTTCTATCTCCTTCACCAGCTCGACCAGCTCGATATCGACCCTGTGGCGGCCGGAGTGGCCGCCGTCATCAGCGGCCATAGCCACATCCCGCGAATGAAAAAAAGAGGTGGGATTCTCTACTTCAATCCCGGCAGTGCCGGACCCAAACGGTGGAACCTGCCGGTTTCCGTCGGCCTGCTGAAGGTGGTGGAAGGACTGGTGGAAGGACAGATCATTGAGCTGCAACAGATTGCTGAAAAACGATAATTTGGTCTTTTAGACAAGCCGCGCGGACCTTTACCAGGGGCGCGATATCATTACACCCTTAATCAGAACAACACGGCATAAGGGCCAAAAGGGCATTTTTTAGCGGCACGGTAGAACCTGGCAGCCGATCTTCAGTTTTCGTCCACCAGAAGAACCTCCACCCCCCGAACGACCCTCCTTTCCACACGGACCCCTTGGACATCGATTGCGTCACACACCTCCCTTCTGCCCAACCCCTCCTGCCGCGCCAGGGTCAGAATCGCCGACATCCTCCGGAAAAACGGAACCAGCACCCGGCAGGCACCGAGAACCTGTTCCTTCTGGATCTCATTGCGCAGCAAAACCTGGGCGGAAAGTCCTTCGGCATTGAGGGTCATATTCAAGTCGAGGGCCTCGCCCACGGTACACGGTTTCTTGTCGTAACCGAGCCAAAAGTAGATATAGCCGCCGTCCAGGGCCATGCGCCGGAGAATCGAACAGAGCTGCAGAAAGGTCTCTTCCCCACCGGAACCGGGGGCCAGAAGAACCTCCATCAGCAGCGATTCCTTATCGGCATCCCAGTGGGAACGGGCATAAGCCCCCTCGATCGGCTTCCGGCCGTCTGGGGTAATGATCCCGGCCTCTTTGCCGAAGTGGATGTAAACGAGGGGAAAATCTTCCTTCAGTTGTTCGCAGGAAACCCCCGCCGCCGATTCTCCCGAATCATATCTTCCGACCAAGTGAGGATGGAGATGAAAAATAATCCGCGGAGGCAGCAGCAGGCGCCCCTGTTGCGTCCGCGACCGCACCATGAAGCGGGAATAAAGAAGAGCCTCGCGCAGAACCACATCCCAGAGATCCCTCCCCGCCAGCTCTATATCGGGTGCCGCCAGGCGGAAAAGTTCCCGGTTGGCCTTGATCTCATCGGCCGTTTCCATCAGTTCCAGGAACCTCGCCATCAAAGGATCAAGCTCCTGGCCACTCCGCACCGAAAAATAACGGAAGGGATGATAGGATGCTCCGAAAAAAGGCTCTCCCTCAACTCCGCTACCAACCTCCACCTCCGGCCGCCCCGAACTTTCCGCAGACATGGCCCCTCCTAGCCCGAATCATTCAGGAAGTTTTCTGCCGCAACCACCGATTGCACCACAGCTCAATCCGTCCTCGCCCCGCACCCAAGAGGGACGTACAGCAGGCAAGGGAATAGCCGCAGGGAAGGCTCCTGGCCCCCGCAACAGGTCTAAACAAACCCATTACGAACCATCAAGCCACCGTTTTACCCATGACAGGCGTCACAGCTTTTGCCGGAACCGAGGAGATACAATGAGTGAATCCGCCTCAGTTCAAGTGTAACGGCTGGAGGCGGTGTTTTCAGAATTAAAGGGTTTTTTAAAGAAAGAAAAAGCCCAGACAGCATTTCTCCATCTGGGCTTCAGATGATGCAACAGAATCGGGAAGGGGGATCTCCGCGATCAGATCTGCACGAAGGCGTCCTTGCCGAGGCCGCAGACCGGGCAGACCCAGTCATCGGGAAGGTCTTCGAAGGCCGTTCCCGGTGGAATTTTCCCCTTCGGATCCCCTTCGGCAGGGTCATACACATAGTTGCATACGCATTGATACTTTGCCGCCATAACTGTTACCTCCTTTTAAATGTTTTTTCCAAACTGGAGAGAATGATTATCATCAGTTTAATTGTTCCGCTCCGTTTTGCAACCCCGGCGGATTCCCTGACTGCGGTTTTTATCCTGCTATTATCTCCACAATTAATAAAAATTTTGAATTTCCCGCATAAACTTTCTATAATAAGATACAGTTGAAATCGGAAGAATTTAAGCTCCCGGGAAAGCCCAAAAGGTTAAAAATATTCCCGCCAAAAATTCCAGGGGCCGGTTCCGGAGAAAAAAACAAAACTATTTTAGGTTATTATTGAAGCAAGAAGAGCCTCGAGAAACATTTCCGTTTGTTGAGGGCAAAGTATTATGGACATTATTCGGGATCAACGGATTGGGGAACGGCGCATTAATCCGCCGTGTTTCCGCTGGCATGAAAACCGCTCCGGTTTTGACCGCCGGAACGTCGGAAGAAGCCGTTCCTTTACCAGCTTCCTCTATTTTCTCAGCCAAAACCGCCTTGCCATGATGGCGATTTTGTTGAGCTTTGTAATTCTCAATCTGCTGGATTTTTTCCTGACCGTGAATGTGTTGAAAAACGGCGGTGGGGAATTGAATCCCCTCATGAAGTACCTGTTCGAATCGCAAAGCGAGACCGCGTTTCTCTTTAAAATGAGCGTAACCGTCCTTCTCTTCAGTCTGGTCTGGAAATACCGGAAATTCAGAAAGATCGTCTTGTTGGCGGTGAATATGGTGGCAACCTATGTCTTTCTGATGGCGTATCACGCCTTCGGGCTGTTGTGAGGCCCCTCCCCTTTTTCTCCCCCAGTCCCTTTCGATTTGCCAAAATCCCGGATTTTCTGCACCAAAACGTAAAAAACCGGCACGAAAAAAATAGTTAGCAGGGTTGCGGAAATCATACCGGCGAAAACCGCCGTGCCGAGGGCGCGGCGGGCGGCGGCTCCCGCGCCGGTGGCGACGATCAGGGGAAACACTCCCAGGATGAAAGTGAACGCGGTCATCAAAATAGGCCGGAAGCGGAGGCGGGCTGCCTCCAGCGCCGCCTCAACCGCCCCTTTGCCCGAAGTGTGAATTTCTTTGGCGAATTCCACGATTAGAATGGAACTCTTGCTGGCCAGGGCGACCAACAGCACCATGCCGATCTGGGTATAGACGTTGATGTCGAGACCGCGGATCATCAGTGCCGCCATGGTGCCGAAAATGGCCAGAGGCACGGAGAGAATGACGGCCACTGGAATCATCCAGCTTTCGTACTGGGCGCACAGGGTCAGATAGACGAAAACGACCGCCAGCAGAAAAATGAAAACCGCCTCCCCGCCGACGGCTTTTTCCTGGTAGGAGATGCCGGTCCATTCAAAGCCCATGGAGGAGGGAAGGCGGGCGCGGACCACCTCCTCCATCCGGTTGAGAGCCTCCCCGGAACTCACTCCCGGCGCCGCCGAACCATTGACGGCGGCGGCCGGATACAGGTTGTAGCGGCTGATCACCTGGGGCCCGAAAGCGTCCTTCACCGATACCAGGGTCCCGAGGGGGAGCATCCCACCCTGGTTGTTGCGCACCTCCAGCCGGCGGATGTCCTCCAGCGAAGCCCGGAATTCCGGTTCGGCCTGCACCTTGACCTGGTAGGAACGGCCGAACTTATTGAAATCATTTACATAAGCGGAACCAAGGTAGGCCTGCAGGGTTTCAAAGACCGACGACAGGGGAACGCCCAGGGTTTTGGCCTTGGTGCGATCCACATCGACAAAAATTTGCGGCACATTGGCCCGAAAGGTGCTGTAGACCGTCTGCAGGCCAGGGCGGGCGTTGGCATCCCGAACCACCATCCCAAGCATCTCCTGGAGGGCATCGAAGCCGACACCTCCCCGGTCCTGAAGCATCATCTGAAACCCTCCCGACTCCCCCAGCCCCATGATGGGGGGGGGGACGAAGGGGATGATGGCGGCCTCCTGGATAGTATAAAATTCCTGCCACATCCTTCCGATGAGAGCTTCCTGGCTGAGATGGGAAGCCCTTCTTTTTTCCCACGGGTCAAAAACCACCCAAAAGGTGGCGGCATTGGCGGCAACGCCGCCGTCCAGCAGGGAGAAGCCGGGCACCGACACCCAGCTTTCAATTCCTTCTATCCGGGCAAACCTCTGGTTGATTTCGGCAACCACCGCTTCGGTACGCTGTTTGGAGGCCGCATCGGGAAGCTGGGCGAAGACGATGGCCCACCCCTGGTCTTCCGGGGGGACAAAGCCGGTGGGGATATTCAGGTAACCGAAAAAGGTGGCCGCGCCCAGAGCCAGAAAAAGGATGACCATGACAGCCATCCGCCTCATTACCAGCGCCAGGGATTTCTGATAGACGGCGGCGCTGCGTTCATACCCCCGATTGAAAAGGCGGACAAACCAGTTTCGCTTTTCCCGCGGCTGGCGCAGAAAGATGGCGCACAGCGACGGACTCAGGGTCAGGGCGTTGATGGAGCTGAAAACGGTGGCGGCGGAAATGGTCAGGGCAAACTGGCGGTAGAGCTGGCCGGTAATCCCGCCCAGAAAAGCGGTGGGAACAAATACCGCCAGCAGAACCAGAGTGGTGGCGATGACCGGGCCGGTGACCTCCTCCATGGCGCGGATTGCCGCCTCCTTGGGCGGCAGCCGGTTTTCGGTGATGTTGCGCGCCGTATTCTCCACCACGAGGATGGCGTCATCGACCACCACGCCGATGGCCAGAACGATGCCGAACAGGCTCAGGGTGTTGATGCTGAAACCAAGCACCCCCATGAAGGCGAAAGTGCCGATCAGAGAGACGGGGATGGCGGCGGCAGGGATCAAGGTGGCCCGCCAATCCTCCAGAAACAGCAGGATGGTGAGGATGACCAGAACGGCGGCGATGAAGATGGTGATCAGCACCTCACGAATCGACGCCGATATGTAGCCGGTGGTGTCGAAGGGAACCCGGTAATCCATGCCGGGAGGAAAGCTCTGCTTGAGTTCCTCCATCTTGGCGCGGACCTTCCGGGAAACTTCCAGAGAGTTGGCGCCGGGAAGCTGGAAAACTCCCAGGCCGACGATGGGAGTGCCTTTCAGTTGAGAAGAGATGTCATAATTCTGCGCCCCCAGTTCCACCCGCGCCACGTCTCTGACCCGCAGCAGGCGCCCTTCTCCCGGTTCCGAGCTGAGGATGATCTCTTCGAACTGCGCCACCTCTTCCAGACGCCCCAGGGTGTTGACCGAATACTGGAAGTTCTGTCCCGGCGGCGCCGGCGGCTGGCCGATCTGGCCGGCCGCCACCTGGACGTTCTGCTCACGGATGGCGCTGACCACGTCGGTGGTGGTCAATCCCCTGGCTTTCAGCTTGGCCGGGTCGAGCCAGATCCGCATGCTGTAGTCGCCGACCCCGAAAATGAAAACATTGCCGACGCCGTCGAGGCGGGAGAGTTCATCCTTGACCCGAAGCGTCGCGTAGTTGCTGAGAAAAAGCTCGTCGTAGCGCTTGTCGGTCGAGGTCAGGGCGGCGATAAGAACAATGTTGGTCGACTCCTTGCTGACCGTGACTCCTTGCCGTGTGACCTCTTCGGGAAGCGAGGATTCGGCGATGGCGACGCGGTTCTGGACACGGACAGCCGCCATGTCAAGGTCGGTCCCCACCTTGAAAGTGACGGTCAGGGAATAGGACCCGTTGTTGGAGCAGGTGCTCGCCATGTAAAGCATCTGCTCCACCCCGTTGACCTCCTGTTCGATGGGAACGGCCACCGTATCGGCCAGAACCCTGGCGTTGGCACCCGGATAGAAGGCTTCCACCTTGACCGTCGGCGGCGTGATCTCGGGGTACATGGCCACCGGGAGGAGGTTGAAAACCACCAGGCCGGCGATGACGATAACGATGGAGATAACGGCGGCAAAGCGGGGACGTTCAATGAAAAAACGGCTGAACATCAGGATGGACCTCCCCCATTTTCACGTGTCGCCGGTCCTGTTTCGGGAGAACCGACCTGGCCGGCCGGCACCGCGGTTACCGGCATGCCGGGCATCGCCTTCTGGAGTCCCGAAACGATGACCCGATCATCCTCGGCAACGCCGGAGCGGATCACCCGGTCGGCGCCGAAAAGTTGTCCTGCCACCACCGGACGGTACTCGACGATATTTTTTTTGTTGACAATCAGGATGAAGCTGCCGCGCTGATCCTTGCCGATCGCCTGGTCGGGAACCAGCAGCGCCGGGTAGGGATTCCCCACCGGCAGGCGCACCTTGGCGAAAAGACCGGGCAGCAGAATTCCTTCCCGATTGTCGAAAAGACCGCGAACCTTGAGAGTCCCGGTGGCGGGATCGAGGGTGTTCTCGGCAAAATCGACTTTTCCTTCATGGGGATAGCCCTCTTCATTGGCCAGGCCGAGGAACAGTTTCGGATTTCGCCACTTGTCGAGCGGCTCATTCCGCTCCCGAATGCTGCGGAGATAGTCGAGGATATCCCGTTCACTGACAGTGAAATAAATGTAGATCGGATTGTCGTTGACGATGGTGGTCAGCAGGGTCGGCCCGTCGGAGCCGACCAGATTGCCGATGTCGACCAGATTGCGCCCGATGCGGCCGTTGATCGGCGCCCGCACCAGGGTGTAGGAAAGGTCGAGACGGGCCGTCTCCACTTGGGCGCGGGCCGCTTCGGCGGCAGCCGCCGCTTTTTTTTGCTCGGCCCGGGCCTGGATTACCTCCACCTCGCTGATCGCCTTGTCCTTGAGCGCCCCTTCCTTGCGCCGCAAAGTGGTCGCGGCCAGATTCATTTCAGCTTCCCGCACCAGCAGATCGGCCTTCGCTTGTTCCAGTTTGGCCCGGAACGGCTTGGGATCGATGGTGAAAAGCAGATCCCCTTTCTTCACCAGGATGCCATCCTGGAAGTGAACGTTTTCCAGATAGCCGACAACCCGTGCCCGGATTTCCACCGCTTCAAAAGGAGCGGTGACACCGGTGAATTCGGCGTAAGCGGTGACCGTTTGGGCCGTCGGAGCCGTGACCGTTACCATCGGTGGGGGTGGAGCGGCGGCCGGTTTCTGCTCATTTCCGCAGCCAACCAAAAACGGCACCGGTAGAAAAAGAGAAACCGTCACAAGACACTGGAAAAGCCGTGACACCGGGTATGAATGGAACATTATGCTGACTCCCCTATGGTGAATTCAGATCCAGAAAAGTGGCCACCTCAGAAATTTTCGTCGCCGGGGGCCGGCTTCACGAAAGCGTTGGCCCCCTCTCCCTTCTGGTCCCACCCTCCGCCCAGAGCCTTGTAGAGCCGCACCAGAATAATGGCGCTCTCCCCTTTGGCCGCCGCCAGTTCATTATCGAGAAGGATAATGGAGCGCTGTGCGTCCAGCACATTCTGAAAATCGACCAGCCCTTCCTTGTAGAGGTTGGAGGCCAGCCGCAGGTTGCGATGGGATGCGGCCACAGAACGCTCCAGAGCCGCCACCCTTGTTCGCTGCTGGGAAAATGCCACCACCCCATCCTCCACCTCACGCAGTGCGTTGAGAAGCGTCTTTTCGTAATTCAGCAGGGCCTGCTCGGTGCGGGCATCCTCGGCCCGAATGCGGTTGCGGATGCGGTTGCCGGAAAACAGCAGCCAGCGCAGGGAGGGTCCATAAGACCAGGTCCGGCTCCCGGCGTCGAAAAGATCGGCCGTCGAAATGGATTCGAAACCGAAGGTCCCCGAAAGGGAAAAGCTCGGGTAGAGATCGGCGGTGGCCACCCCGATCCGCGCCGTCTGGGCCGCCAGCTGCCGCTCCGCACGGCGGATATCGGGACGGCGGCGGACCAGATCGGCGGGAATGCCGATCATCACCGGCTCCGGGGGCAGGGGAATCGGCTCTTCCCGGGCAAATTCGTCGGAAAGATAGCCAGGCGGGCCGCCCAGCAGAACTGCCATGGCGTTGATGGCCCCGGCCAGACTGGTTCGCAGCAGAGGCATTTCCGCTTCCGAACTGTAAAGGATCCGCTCCGCCTGGGCGACATCGAGATCGGTGGCCAGACCATGCTTGAAACGGGCGCGGGTCAGTTCCAGCGATTGCTTCTGGGAGGAGATGTTCCTTTCGCTGGCGCGGAGCTGGGCCTGGAGGGTGCGGATGTTGAGATAAGTGACGGCCACCTCGGCCTGAAGGGTCACCAGGATATCGTTGACATCTTCCCGGCTGGCCTGATAATCCGCGGCCGCCGCTTCCACCGAACGGCGGATGCGGCCGAACAGGTCGATCTCCCAGCTCGCATCCAGAGCTGTTTTGTAATAGGTGGCGATGGAGCCCGGATTGATGGTGTTGTCACTGGTGCGCTGGCGATTTAGGGAGCCGCCGCCGCCGATTTCGGGCAGCAGATCCCCGCGGGCGATGCCGAGGGTGGCGCGGGCTTCTCTGACCCTCGCGTAAGCGGTTTTGAGATCCAGATTTCCGGCGGCAGATTCCCGGATCAGGGTTTCCAGGAGAGGGTCGTCGAACAGGGTCCACCAACGGTGAATGGCCTGGCAATCGCGGACCATGGCGGGGTCGGGTCTGGCATGCCAGGAATCGGGTACTTGTGCCTGGGGGGGAAGATAGTCGGGACCGACGGCACAGCCCGAAAGCAGGGACAGGCAGATAAACGCCGTAAAAAGAAAAAAAGCTGGGGGGGACAGCAAACAGGCTCTATGAAGAGGGCCCATGGAAACGGTCTCCGCAAATGTCAGGAAAGTTTTTCATCTGCACTTCCAGCTCATTCCGAATCGTCGAAACGGGCGGTCCGCCCCTTTTTTATCGACCCGCGCCTCTTTTTACCTTCCAGCCTCTTTTTCAGCGAGGCGGTGGTCGGCCGGGTGGGACGGCGGGGAACGCGGCGTCTCAGTGCCGCTCCGATCAAAGCGGCCAGGCGGCTCATGGCGTCCTGGCGGTTCATCTCCTGAGAGCGGTAGCGGCTGGCGCGGATGGTGATCACTCCGTCCCTGCCGATGCGGCTGTCGGGATATTGATCCAGAAGCGCCTTGCTTTCCTCAGTGAGGGTGGGAGAATGACGAAAGTCGAACTGAAGAAGAACGGCGGTGGCCACCTTGTTGACATTCTGCCCGCCGGGTCCCCCGGAACGGACAAAGGAGATCCGTATTTCAGCTTCAGGAATAGTCAAGGTAGCGGAAACTTTAAGCATAAGGTAAAATTGATTATCCAAAAGGGGAAAATTCCCGGTACTATCCGCCTCGATTCCTTAAATCGTCCCCACTCTCAGGGCGACGGCAACGGATTGGAGGCAACCATGACTAATTATATCCGAAGCGATGGCATCAAGTATGGGATAAAAGAGAGGATCATAATAAATGCCGGCGCAGGAAAACTTTTTTCGCCGAAGAAAAGGAAGAACTTCGACCATCTGTGGCCGATATCGGTTTTTTTAATCCGTTTCATTCCGAAAAATTTATCATGTTGACACCCTTAAAGAGGGTCTATAAAATTTAAAACAGTGTTATATGATTTTCCAGGGACACATCGAAACCCTCTACGACTGAACTTTGCCCGCATTTCGATCCGTTCACGGATGGAAATGGACGCGAAAAAATCAGACCGGGCAAGGAGCGGGGGACAAGGAAGATTATGGAGCCAATCAGGATTAAAAAGGGATTGCGGCTTCCCGTCGCCGGGGAACCGGAACAGGTCATCCATGAGGGCAAACCGGTATCCCGGGTGGCCGTCGTCGGCGATGACTTTGTGGGGATGAAGCCGACCATGGAGGTTGCTGTCGGCGAGAAGGTGAAACTTGGCCAACTCCTGTTCAGCGACAAAAAAACTCCCGGTGTGCAGTATACCTCCCCCGGCGCCGGGACCGTGATTGAGATCAACCGCGGCGCCAGACGCCATTTTGAATCGATGGTCATCGCTCTGGAAGGGGACGAGGAAGTTACCTTCCCTTCCTTCGCCACGGACAAATTGCCGTCGCTGGAGCGATCGATCATCCGGCAACAGCTGGTTGCTTCGGGCCTGTGGCCCGCCTTTCGCACCCGCCCTTTCAGCAAAGCCCCCGCTGTTGATTCCGAACCCCACTCCATTTTCGTCACCGCCATCGACACCAATCCTCTGGCTCCCGATCCGGAGGTGATCCTCCAGGGGAAGGAAAAAAATTTCCGCGACGGCCTGATCCTCATCTCCCGCCTGACTGAAGGTAAGGTCTATCTCTGCAAGGCGGCCGCCAGCGCCATTTCCGTGGGACTGGAACGGGTTGTGGAAGTTGAATTCTCCGGTCCTCATCCGGCCGGCAACGCCGGCACCCACATCCATTTTCTCGACCCCGTAGGGGAGCGCAAGATGGTGTGGTATATCGGAGCGCAGGATGTTGTCGCCATCGGCAAGCTGTTTACCACCGGCAGATTGGCTACGGAGCGGATCGTCTCCGTGGCCGGCCCTTCCGTCCGCCGGCCGCGCCTCGTCAGGACCCGTCTCGGTGCCTCCCTGGCGGAACTGATGGATGGTGAAACAACCGAGGGTGGCAACCGGATCGTCTCCGGTTCGCTCCTCTGCGGACGCACTGCTCAGAAGACCTACGCTTACCTGGGCAGGTTCCATCAGGGAGTCTGCGCCCTTCCCGAGGGAGGCATCCGCCGTTTTCTGGGCTGGTTTTCCCCATGGGGCCAGCTTCATTCGGTCAAAAACATTCTCATCAACCGTTTCTCCAACCGCGACATTGCCTTTACAACCTCCCAGAACGGCAGCCCAAGAGCCATCGTCCCCGTCGGCAGCTATGAAAAGGTGATGCCGCTGGATGTCATCCCCACCTACCTGCTGCGGGCCTTGGCGGTCAAAGACATCGAAGAGTCGGAAGCGCTCGGCTGTCTGGAGTTGGACGAGGAGGATTTGGCCCTGTGCACCTATGTCTGTCCCGGCAAGATTGATCACGGCAGGAACCTGAGAACCGTACTGACCCTGATAGAAAAGGAAGGCTAGTGAAAACCTTAAGGAAGTTTCTCGATTCCCAGGAAAAGCACTTTCACCAGGGGGGTGCGCTGGAACGACTCTACCCCCTTTACGAAGCTGCAGATACCCTGCTGTTCTCCGCCGGAAACGTCACCCGGGGGTTGACCCATCTGCGCGATGCCCTGGACCTGAAGAGAACCATGACCTGGGTGGTGATCGCCCTCGTGCCGACGGTGATCATGGCCCTCTACAACACCGGCCTGCAGGCCAACGGCGCCCTATCCGCACTTGGAAAGGGAGGTGCCGAAGGCTGGCGCGGCGCGGTCCTCTCCCTTCTGGGGATCGGCGTCGATCCGGCAAGCCTGGTGGGAAACATGGTTCATGGTGCTCTCTACTTTTTTCCCGTCTACCTGGTGACGGTGGCGGTCGGAGGATTTTGGGAAGTGATCTTCGCCTGCGTCCGCCGGCATGAAATCCATGAGGGGTTTTTCGTCACCAGCCTGCTTTTCCCCCTCATTCTGCCGCCGACCATCCCCCTGTGGCAGGTCGCTCTCGGAATCAGCTTCGGGGTCGTGTTCGGGAAAGAGGTCTTTGGCGGCGTCGGCATGAATATCTTCAACCCCGCCCTGGTCGCCCGCGCCTTCCTCTTTTTTGCCTATCCCGGTCAGATTTCTGGGGACAAGGTCTGGGTTGCGGTGGACGGCGTCAGCACCGCCACCCCTCTGGCCAGGCTGGCAGACACCGGGGGAGCGATGACGGCCTCCTGGTGGGATGCCTTCATCGGCCTCATCCCCGGCTCCATGGGGGAAACCTCTACCCTGGCCTGCCTGCTGGGAGCCGCCATCCTGCTCGGTACCGGCATCGCCTCCTGGCGGACCATGGTCAGCGTCCTGGTGGGAATGACCAGCCTGGCCCTGCTCTTCAACGCCATCGGCAGCGCCACCAATCCCCTCTTTGCGCTGTCCCCCTTGTGGCATCTGGTTCTCGGCGGATTCGCCTTTGGCGCCGTCTACATGGCTACCGACCCGGTCTCCTCGGCACTGACCAACCAGGGAAAATACCTTTACGGCTTTCTCATCGGGGCCATGGCGGTAATGATCCGGGTGGTGAACCCCGCCTTCCCGGAGGGGATGATGCTGGCCATCCTCTTCGGCAACCTCTTTGCCGCCATCATCGACCGGTTCTTCATCAATGCCAACATCAAGAGGAGGCTGCTGAGAAATGTCTAAAGAGACCAAAACAAAGACGGTCGCAGTCGCCCTCGGTGTCTGTCTGGTCTGCTCGGTGCTGGTTTCCTCCGCCGCGGTTTCCCTGAAAGACAAACAGGAACAGAACAAGCAACTGGATAGGCTGAAAAACATTCTGGTCGTTGGCGGTCTTTATTCACCAAAAACAGATATTGGAAAAGTCTTTCAGGAGAACATCCGGCCCTTCATCGTCGATCTGGAAAAGGGCGCCGTCCTCCCGCGGGAAAGATTTGACGCCGTTTTGAACACCGATGATTTCGACATCAAAAAAATCGCCAGCAGCCCGCGATACGGGATGAAGATTCCGGCCGACGAGGATATTGCCGGGATCAAACGCCGGCCGCGCTACATGATCGTTTACCAGGTGATCCAAAACGGCGCGGTGGAGAAGATTATCCTTCCCGTCTACGGCAAAGGGGTCTGGTCCACCATGTACGGCTTCATCGCCTTGAATAATGATCTTACCACGGTGGAAGGCTTCTCCTTCTATGACCATGGGGAAACCCCCGGCCTGGGTGGAGAGGTCGACAATCCCCGCTGGAAGCGGTCGTGGGTCGGCAAAAAGGTCTTCGACAAAGGGGGCAATGTGGTCATCGAGGTGCTGAAAGGGACGGTCGACCCCGGCAGCCCCAAGGCAGCGCATCAGATTGACGGCCTCTCCGGCGCAAGCCTGACCACCCGCGGTGTTGACAAACTGGTCCGCTACTGGCTCGGAGATGACGGCTACGGCCCCTATTTGGCCAAACTGCGGCAGGAGGGGAAAGGATGAACAAACTCAAGAAGGTCTTTTGGGAACCGGTTTTCAACAACAATCCCATCATCGGTCAGATTTTGGGGATCTGCTCCGCCCTGGCGGTGACCTCCAAGCTGGAAACCTCCATGGTTATGTCGTTGGCAGTCATCTTTGTCATCGCCTTCTCCAATCTCTCTATCAGCCTGATCCGAAAGCATATCCCCGGGAGCATCCGCATTCTGATTGAAATGACCATCATCGCTTCCCTGGTCATCATCGCCGACCAGTTGATTAAAGCCTTTGCCTACGACGTCAGCAAACAGCTGTCGGTCTATGTTGGCCTTATCATCACCAACTGCATTCTCATGGGACGGGCCGAGGCCTTCGCCCTCAAGGAGCCGCCACTGAAAAGCTTTCTTGACGGGATCGGCAACGGGATCGGCTACAGCCTGGTGCTGCTGATCGTCGGCTTCACCAGGGAACTGCTCGGATCGGGAAAGGTGCTTGGCTACTCGATCCTGCGGCTGGAAACGGAGGGCGGTTGGTACGTTCCCAACGGATTGTTCCTGCTGGCCCCCAGCGCTTTCGTGCTGATCGGCGTGCTGATTTGGCTGCTCAGAACCTGGAAACCGAAACCGGTGCAAGAGGATTAAGCCGATGCTGGAACACTATCTAAGTCTGTTCATCAAATCGATCTTCATCGAAAACATGGCTCTGGCCTTCTTTCTCGGCATGTGTACCTTCCTGGCCGTCTCCAAAAGGGTGGAAACGGCCGCCGGCCTGGGCATCGCCGTGGTGGTCGTCCAGACGATAACGTTGCCGGTCAATAACCTCATCTACAACCATGTGCTTCGGGAAGGGGCGCTGGCCTGGGCCGGCCTGCCGAATCTCGACCTGTCGTTCCTCGGTCTGATCACCTACATCGGCGTCATCGCCGCCATCGTTCAGATTCTGGAGATGGGCCTCGATAAATACGTGCCGGCCCTCTACAACTCCCTGGGCATATTCCTGCCGCTGATCACCGTCAACTGCGCCATTTTGGGGGGCTCCCTGTTCATGATCGAGAGGGACTACACCTTCCCGGAAAGCGTCGTCTTCGGGCTTGGTTCGGGGATCGGCTTCGCTCTGGCCGTCATCGGCCTGGCCGGCATTCGGGAGAAGATGAAATACAGCGACGTTCCCCAGGGGCTGCGTGGGTTGGGGATCACCTTCATCACCGCGGGTCTGATGGCCATCGCCTTTATGGCCTTTTCGGGAATCCAGCTGTAATGGACCTTTGACGAAACCGTCAAAAAGGAAAAATGAATGGATGGAATTAGTCTGATTCTCTTCGGAACGTTGATGTTCACCCTCATCGTCCTGGCCTTGGTCGGGGTGATCCTCTTCGCCAAGTCCCACCTGGTGGTCCATGGTAACGCCAGAATCAGCATCAACGACGACCCGGAAAAGGAACTGCATATCCCCACAGGAGACAAGCTCCTCGGCTCCCTGGCCGCCCAGGGGATATACCTCCCCTCCGCCTGCGGGGGAGGCGGCACCTGCGGCGAATGCAAAGTCAAGATTCTGAAGGGAGGCGGCTCCATCCTCGCCACCGAAAAGAGCGTCATCAGCCGCGGCATGCAAAAGGAAGGATACCGTCTGGCCTGCCAGGTGCCGGTCAAAGGTGATTTGCAACTTGAGATCCCGCCGGAGATCTTCGAGATCAGAAAATGGGAGTGCACCGTTCGCTCCAACAGGAACGTCGCCACCTTCATCAAGGAATTGGTGCTGGAACTGCCCGAAGGGGAAGATGTGAACTTCCGGGCCGGGGGTTATATACAGATCGAGGCGCCTCCCCACACCGTCCATTACAAGGATTTCGAGATCGAGGAAGAGTATCGCGGGGATTGGGATAAATTCAACATGTGGCGCTATGTTTCCAAGGTCGATGAACCGGTGGTAAGAGCCTATTCCATGGCCAACTATCCCGATGAAAAGGGGATCATTATGCTCAACGTGCGGGTAGCCACTCCACCGCCGAGCGACAGTTCCCTGCCGCCTGGAAAAATGTCTTCCTACATTTTCAGTCTCAAACCAGGAGATCGGGTCACCATCTCGGGCCCCTACGGCGAGTTTTTCGCTCGCGAGACCGACAACGAGATGGTTTTTATCGGTGGCGGCGCGGGTATGGCACCGATGCGATCCCACATCTTCGATCAAATCAAAAGGCTGGAAAGCAAAAGAAAAATCAGCTTCTGGTATGGAGCGCGGAGTCTTCGTGAATCCTTCTATAATGATGAATTTGACGCCCTGGCCAAGGAACATCCCAACTTTACCTGGCACCTGGCTTTGTCGGACCCGGCGCCGGAAGACAACTGGAGCGGTCTCAAAGGATTCATCCACCAGGTCCTGTACGACAACTACCTCAAGGACCACTCCGCCCCCGAGGATTGCGAATACTACCTGTGCGGCCCCCCCATGATGACCAGTTCCCTCGTCAAGATGCTGGAGGACCTGGGGGTGGAACCCGAAAATATCCTGTACGACGATTTCGGCTCCTGAGCCGCGCCCAAAGAGACAATTCTCGAAACGACAACCCCGGAGAGAAGATGGCTCAATTCATATTTTCCCTGCTCTTTTTTCTGCTGGCCTTGGCCCTCTTTTGGGGGGTGCTCCACTGGGCCCGCTATAAAAAACGCTCCGGTGGCTGCACTTGCGGAACCGGGGCCTGTCTGACCGATTCCGGGAGGAAAAAGAAAAACGGAGATAATCCAAAAACAAAAAGTGATAGTTGCGGCGCCGAGTCCTGCCGCTGTGATGAATGATCGAAAAATTCCCGTTTTCAAAATGATTTTAGAGTGATGGAAAGGAATTTTCGAAGCGGGACAGGAAGCCAGGCGCCTGGAGGATGAAGATGAAACCATTACCGGTAGTGGCCTCAATCATGGATGCTGAATTTGTCAAACTCGACGCGGAGACGCCCATCAAGGAGGCGGTGGAAACCCTGTGGAGAAAACGCCTTTTCGGCGCCTGCGTGGTCGACAAAGAAGGGAAACTGGTTGGTATCATGGCGGAGAAGGAATGCCTGAAGATTTACCATCAGGCCCTGGTGACCGGCAATCCCCGGCTTCTGGAAGAAAAAAACCTGGCCGATATCGTCCCCAGCGGTTTCAAAACCGTTCCCAGCACCATGGGGATTTTCGATCTCGCCCAGATATTTCTGGAAAACGAGTTTCGACGCCTGCCGGTTGTCGATAACGGGGTGTTGGTAGGGCAGATCACCCGCCGCGATCTGATGCGGGCTATCCGGCAATACTCCCAGAAAGAATCGTTCAGGATGGAACGGCAGTAAATCTTTGGGAGATTTCTCCATGGAGGTTAAAATGAATCAGCAATTGATTGTCGCCAACTACATGGACAAAAGAAACCTTACCCTTCGACCTGATATGCCGATCACCCAGGCCATGGATATTTTTCTGAAACACCGCCTGCTGGCGGCCTTCGTTATTGATGAAAGGGGGGCTCCGATCGGGCTCCTGTCGGAAAATGACTGTCTCAAGGTTCTCCTTCAGCAGACATACTACCAGCAGGATCCCGAAGACACGGTGGCCACCTATATGTGCGAGCCCCCCATGCCGATAACCGGCGGCACCACCATTGTGGAAGCGGCCCGCCTGTTCCTGAACAGCAAACATCGTCATCTGCCGGTGGTGGAAGGAGGGCATATCGTCGGACAGATCTCGCGAAGAGAAATCATCCGTGCCATGCACCGCAGTTTCTTCTTTGACCAGAGGGAAAAACCGGCGGAAAACTAAACCCACACGTCCGTCACTGCAAGTGTTCCCAAAAACCAATCATCCACCCGGCCAAAAAGAAAGGCGACCTTTTCAGATCGCCTTTCCTGTCTTTTATTGTTATTGATCCTCACCGCCCGCGGCGACTGGCCACCTGAATGCGGATAAGAGCCCTGGCCAGTGCGGCTTCCATGAGTTTGTATTCCTTTTCCTCGTCCGTCAGTTTTTTAAGTGCCTCCTCGGCACGGCCAAGAGCCCTCTTGGCCCGCTCCAAGTCGATGATGTCAGCTGGTTCCGCGGTTTCGACCATCACAGTCACCCGGTCCTGATCCACATCCACATAACCCCAGTTGACCGCTACATAATTTCGCTTACCTTTCTGAAGGTAGGAAAACTCCCCTACCTGAAGAAGGGCCAGCATCGACCTGTGCCCCGGAAGAACGCCGAACTCACCCATCACCCCGGGTGCAACGACATCATCCACCTCCGCGGAGAGTATCTCCCCATAGGGGGTCACCATTTCAAGCTTCAGCTTATCCGCCATGCTCGATTATCCTTTAACAATTGCAGGGATCCACCCGGCATCACTCTCAGGATGCCAGTTTCTTGGCTTTTTCAAGGACCTCTTCGATGGTTCCGACCATGTAGAAAGCCTGCTCGGGAATATCGTCATGTTTCCCGGCGGCAATTTCACTGAATCCCTTGATGGTGTCTTCCAACTTGACATACTTGCCGGGGGACCCGGTGAAAACCTCGGCGACATGGAAAGGCTGGGAAAGGAAACGCTGGATCTTGCGGGCTCGGGAGACAACCAGCCTGTCGTCTTCGGAGAGTTCGTCCATGCCGAGAATGGCAATGATGTCCTGCAGATCCTTGTAACGCTGAAGGATGAACTGGACTTGCCGGGCCACATTGTAATGCTCTTCCCCAACCACCTGAGGATCGAGAATGCGGCTGGTGGAGTCGAGAGGGTCTACGGCCGGGTAGATGCCAAGCTCCGCAATCTGACGGGACAGAACCGTGGTGGCGTCCAGATGGGCAAAGGCCGTGGCCGGAGCCGGGTCGGTCAGGTCGTCAGCGGGAACGTAGATGGCTTGAACCGAGGTAATTGAACCTTTTTTGGTGGTGGTAATACGCTCCTGAAGTTCTCCCATCTCGGTACTCAAGGTGGGTTGATAGCCTACCGCCGAAGGGATACGCCCCAGCAACGCCGAAACCTCGGAGCCGGCCTGGGTGAAACGGAAGATATTGTCGATGAAGAAGAGCACATCCTGGCCTTCCTCGTCCCGGAAATACTCAGCCACCGTCAATGCGGAAAGGGCCACCCGGGCGCGGGCTCCCGGTGGCTCGTTCATCTGACCGTAGACCAGAGAAGCCTTGTCGAGAACACCGGAATCCTTCATTTCGTGCCACAGATCGTTTCCTTCGCGGGTACGCTCGCCGACGCCACCGAAAACTGAATAGCCCCCGTGCTGCTTGGCGATGTTGTGAATCAGTTCCATGATCAAAACGGTCTTGCCAACCCCGGCGCCGCCGAAGAGACCGATTTTACCGCCGCGGGAATAGGGAGCGAGAAGGTCGACAACCTTGATCCCGGTCTCAAAAGCCTCTACTTCCGTGGACTGCTCCACGAACTCAGGGGCTGGACGGTGAATTTCCCAGTGTTGCTCAGCATCTACCGGCCCCAATTCGTCCACCGGTTGGCCAACGACGTTGAGAATACGGCCGAGGGTGGAGGGACCGACCGGCATGGAGATCTGCTTACCGGTATTGAGAACATCCTGTCCCCTGACAAGACCCTCGGTAGAGTCCATGGCAATGGTCCGAACCGTATTTTCCCCGAGGTGCTGAGCAACCTCAACCACCAGGTTCCATTCCTCGCTGTCGATGGCCGGGTTGGTAATCTTCAAAGCCGTGTAAATCTCAGGCAGATTCCCTTCCTCGAACTCGACGTCGACAACCGGACCGATAACCTGAGAAATCTTTCCCTTATCCATATAAACCGAACCTCCTTTTATCCCCTAGATCGGTGGAAACCGAAGCCAACCGTTACCGTTCCCCTACTTGATCGCCTCAGCGCCGGAAATGATCTCCATCAGTTCCGTGGTGATGGCGGCCTGCCGCGCCCGGTTATACATCAAGGTCAGCTTGCCAATCATTTCGGAAGCGTTCTTGGTAGCACTGTCCATACTGGTCATTCGGGCCCCCTGCTCGGAGGCCCGGGATTCCAGCAGAGCCCTGAAAATCTGAACCTCCACGTTTTTGGCCAACAACTGACAGAGAACCTCAGCCGGATTCGGCTCGAAGATATAATCAACACCCGTGTACAGGTCATCCTCCCCCTCGGGCATCGTCACCGGAAGCAGCTGGATTCGGGTGATAACCTGGGAGATAACACTCCGGAAATTGTTGTAATAAAGGTAAATGACGTCGTATTTTTCTTCTGTGTAGGCTGTGGAAAGCTCCTCGGCAAGAAGCGCCGCAGTCTGATAATTGATATCTGCGGTGATATTCTCATAAACCTTGACGATATTCATGCCGGAGCGTCGCTTGAGGTAATCGTTCCCTTTGCGCCCAATTATGGCGATATCGATATGCTGAAAATTCTCCGGGTTGGTGCGGACAAATATTTCCACAGCTTTGGAAATATTGGCATTGAAGCCACCACACAAGCCCCTGTCCCCGGTCAGCAGAAGAATGAGGGCCCGCTCTTTGGGACGCTCCGTGAGCAGGGGGTGGGAGAACTCCTTAACCTGGGGCACCAGGTTGGCAATGATGACACCCATTTTTTCCGCGTAGGGACGGGTTGCCAGAACCGCCTGCTGTGCCCTGCGCAGCTTGGCCGCGGAGACCATCTTCATTGCCTTGGTGATCTGCTGGGTATTTTTAACGGAGCTGATCCGCTTCTTGATATCCTTCAGGCTGGCCATTTATCCGCACCTTCTGTGAAGTAACTAAACCGCAAACTGTCCCTTGAACTCATTCAACGCGGACTTGATTCGATCCTCGAGGGCGGCATCAATGGCCTTTTTCTCGGCCAAGTCGGTAAGCAGGTCACCATGCTTGGCATCCATGAAGGAAAAGAGCTCGTCCTCATAGCGGCGCAGAGCGGCGGTCGGATAGTCATCAACATAACCATTGTTGGCGGCATAAATGACCATGACCTGTTTTTCGACCGGGATCGGCTTGTACTGGGGCTGTTTGAGGATCTCCACCAGCCTTTCCCCACGATGTAGCTGCTTCCGGGTGGCAGCATCCAGATCGGAACCAAATTGGGCGAAAGCCGCCATTTCCCGGTATTGCGCCAGGGATAGGCGCAAGGTACCGGCAACCTGCTTCATCGCCTTGATCTGGGCGCTGCCGCCGACGCGGGAAACCGAAAGGCCGACGTTGATCGCCGGGCGCACACCGGAATAGAAAAGGTCGCTCTCCAGGAAGATCTGGCCGTCGGTAATGGAAATGACGTTGGTCGGGATGTAGGCCGAAACATCACCGGCCTGGGTTTCGATGATCGGGAGGGCGGTCAGACTGCCGGCCCCGAGTCCATCGTCAAGCTTGGCGGCCCTTTCCAAAAGCCGACTGTGGAGGTAGAAAACGTCGCCGGGGTAGGCCTCGCGTCCCGGTGGGCGGCGAAGAAGCAGTGAAAGCTGGCGATAGGCCACCGCCTGTTTGGAAAGGTCGTCGTAGATCAAAAGGGCATGCTTGCCGTTATCACGGAAGAATTCCCCCATGGTCGCCCCCGTGTAAGGGGCGATGAACTGCAGCGGTGCCGGCTCGGAGGCGGTGGCGGCGACCACGATGGTATATTCCATGGCGCCGAATTTCTTCAGTCTGTCGACCACTTGGGCAACTGTGGAACGCTTCTGGCCGATGGCGACATAGATACAGACCATGTTCTGGCCTTTTTGATTGATGATGGCGTCGATGGCCAAAGCGGTCTTTCCGGTCTGGCGGTCGCCGATGATCAATTCACGCTGGCCACGGCCGATGGGAACCATCGAATCGATGGCTTTGAGACCGGTCTGCATCGGTTCATGAACCGATTTGCGCTTGACGATCCCCGGAGCCTTGATCTCCACCTGGCTGTAGTGGTCAGCGGCTATCTCACCCAGGCCGTCAATCGGCAGGCCGATGCCGTTGACAACACGCCCCAAAAGAGCCTCGCCAACCGGCACCTCGACGATACGTTTGGTGCGTTTGACGATGTCCCCTTCCTTGATGTGCTCCGCTTCCCCAAGAATGGCCGCCCCGACATTGTCTTCTTCGAGGTTTAGAACCATCCCCATGACCTCGCCGGGAAACTCGAGCAGCTCTCCCGCCATCGCTTTATCAAGCCCATGAATTCGCGCGATGCCGTCACCAACGGAGATGATGGTTCCGGTTTCACTGACTTCAACCTCACGACCAAAGTCCTTGATCTGCTTCCTTATGATCGCACTGATTTCTTCCGCTCTTATCTCCATAGGACCACATCACCCCTTTGTTAAGGTATCTTCCATCCTTTTCAGTTGGGTCAAGATACTGCCGTCCACCACTTTGCCGCCTATTTCTGTGCGGATTCCACCAATCAAGGTATTGTCCACCTTGACCTCCAGATCCACCTTCTTGCCAGTCTGCTGCTCGAGAACCGCCTTGATTTGTTCCCGCAGATCCTTGGAGAGCTTTCTGGCCGAGGTAACATAGGCCCTCTCAATGCCCGCTTTCTCATCGGCAAGCCGGTGGTAGCAGACAGTGATCTGGGTTAGAAACTTGAGTCTGTCCTTTTCCAGAAGAAGCCCGAAAAAATGCTTCCCCTCCTCGGAAAGGTCCAGAAGACCGAGGAAATCGCCCAGGAGACCCTTTTTCTTCGCCAGGGAATAGGTTGGGGAGATCAGCATGTTTCGCAGTTGCCGATGGTCCGAAAAAATCTTTTCCACCATATCCAGCTCGCGGCCGAACTGCTCCAATCTCTGTGGATCCTCGGCCAACCCGACCAAGGCCTTTGCATAACGCCTGGGTATCGCGTTGATACTCAATGGAGTTCTCCTACATTCTTAAGGTATTCGCTGACAAAACGTTCCTGGTCTTCGGTGGTGACGTTCTTGCGGATCAGCTCCCCTGCCAGAACAATGGCCAGATGGGAGGCCTCCTGGCGCAACTCATTTCGCGCCCTGTCGATTTCCCGGGCGGCCACTTTTTCCGCATCGGCGCGGATCTTCCCCGCCGCCTGCTGAGCATTGGCAATGATCTTTTCCTTTTCGATCTCGCCCTCCCGTTGAATGGAGAGACGAATGTTTTCAATCTCATCGGAGGCTTTTTGCAATTTAACGGTCACCTCCTGATATTTGGCCTCCGCCTCAGCGCGAGCGGTACGCGCCTCGTGCAGCTCCGCTTCAATCTTCTGACGCCGGTCGGCCATCGCCTTCCTGAAATGCTTGGCGACAAAATAATAGATGATGCCGGCCATAACTGCAAAATTGATGGTCCGGTAGATAAAATCTTTCAGCAGAACTTCCTTGGAGGCACCGTGACCATCGCCGGCTGCCATGGCCAGAGAGGCAAAGAAGGTAATCATGGCTGCGGCAAGGATCATGGTCAGGATATTTTTTTTCTTCATGGACATCTCTTTCTTTCCATGCTTCACGGGCGTCCTGTTCAAACCGCCCTGCCCAGGACTTTTTCCGTTATTTCCCTGGCCAGCGAATCAACCTGTGCCTTGAGTTGTTTTTTGGCCGCGCCAGTTTCGGCTATAATTTGTTCCCGAATCGATTCCTTCTTCTGTTGCGCGGCCATTTCGGCTTCCTCGACCATCCTCTGTTCTTCAACGAGGCCCTCCTGCCGCAGCCCGTTTTTAATTTCCGCCCCCTTTTTCCGGGCTCCATCCAACTTGGCCTCATAGAGGCTCAGCTTGGTCTGCACATCCTTGCCCAGAACCGCCACTCTGGCATGGGATTCACTCAGTTCGGCACGGCGTTTCTGAAGGACTCCCCGCAAAGGGCGGAAAAGGATAAAATTCAGGACAACAATGAGGAATATAAAATTTATGAATTGAATCAGGAGGGTTATATTGATCTCAAGCAAGGAGCACCTCTCTGAACGGGGAATGGCGCCGGAAAACACTCCGGAGGCCATTCTATTTAAAATCTGTCCGGAAGTTTATAAATCGAGCTGAAAAGGCATCGTTTAGCTAACATATGCCTTGCCGGATGTCAACTTCTTTTGGGGGGAAACGGATTGCCGCCGCATGAATCTCTCCAACAAAGCCACGGGCTATCGGTGTCCTTTTCCCCTCAATCCTGTTCGGTCCGCATCTCCGATTTCTCTCTCATTTCCAGGCTACCGTTAATGATTACCCCCTCCTCCACCAACAGCATCGGGGTGACGATATTGCCCGTTATCCGGGCCGGTTTTCTCAATATCACTCTGGTGATCGCCTCAATGTTACCCTGGAAGGCACCACTCATGATCAGGGTATCCACCTTGAGTTCCGCTTTGACATTGGCCTCCGCACCAATAATCAAGGTCCCCCGGGAAACGATTTCTCCGCTGAAATCCCCATCCAGACGGACGATATCCTCAAACACCAGCTTTCCCTCGAAACTGCTGCCGGCCCCCAGGAAAGCCTCTACCTCCCCCTTGCCCTTGTCCTTCTCTTTGGCGATGTCTTTTTTGTCCCCCCGTCCGAACATTTTATCCCCTCTCTGGCATCAACCTCTCTTCAAATATTTCAAATACCCAGCAATATCAGAAGACGATTCAATTCCTGAGCGGAAAAATAGGATATTTCTATTTTCCCCCCTCTGCCCCTGGGCTGAATTCGGACCTTGGTTCCCAGTACCTGCTTGAGACGACCGGACAACTCCTCGATTTCCGCGGGCGGGCCCGGTACCTGCCTTCTTGTCCCAAAAGAACTTTTTTTCTTGATTCTTTTGACCAGGCTCTCCGTTTCCCGCACCGAGAGTTCTTTGCTTACAACGGTGTCTCTCGCTTCGCGGATGTCCTCCTCCGAATCAAGTGAAAGCAGGGCGCGCGCCTGCCCCATGGACAAACGGGACAATACCACATCTTTGCGCACATCCTCCGGCAACTTCAGCAAACGCAGGGCATTGGCGACGGTGCTTCGCTCCTTGCCGACCCTTCTCGCCACCTCATCCTGGGAAAACCCATATTTCTCTATCAGAAAACGATAAGCGTCTCCCTCTTCAATGGGGTTGAGGTCTTCCCGCTGAAGGTTTTCGATCAGCGCTATCTCCAGAGAGGCTTCCTCCCCGATGGATTCGATAATGACCGGGATCTCGAGAAGCCCCGCTTTCTGGGCCGCTCGCCAGCGCCTTTCCCCGGCCACGATTTCAAAAAAACCTTCCATTTTTCTTACCAGGAGAGGCTGAATGATGCCTTTTTCCTGGATAGAAGCCACCAGTTCGTCCAGTTTCTGTTGATCAAAATGCTTTCTGGGCTGGTTGCTGTTCGGGCGAATCTCTTCGATGGGGCACAGATAATACTTGCTGCCTTCATGATTCTCCATCGTTTCGAGAAGCGCCCCCATACCCCTGCCAAGACCGATTTTTTTAACCATGATCACAACCCCTTGTCGATTATCTCTTGGGCCAGCTCCAGGTAAGCCCTGGCACCTTTGGAGGAAACATCATAGAGGAGTGCCGGCAGACCATGGCTGGGAGCTTCGGAAAGCCGAACATTTCGTGGGATAATGGCTTCAAACACCTTTTTGGGAAAGTACCGGTGCAACTCGTCGCTGACCTGCTTGGAAAGATTGTTCCTTCCGTCATACATGGTCAGAACGATGCCGCCGATCGTCAGGCAGGGATTGTATCTGTTTTGAATCAACTCGATGGTTCTGACCAGACTGCTCAATCCCTCCATGGCATAATATTCACACTGGACCGGAATCAAAACCGCTTTTGCTGCAGAGAGGGCATTCACGGTTAGAAGGCCCAAAGAGGGAGGACAATCGATCAATATGTAGTCGTAATTCTCGCAAATGCCGAAAAGGACGTTTTTCAGGACCCGTTCACGATTTTTCACCTCCACCAACTCGATTTCAGCCCCGATCAAATCATCGTTGGAGGGAAGGATATCCAGGTATTGCAATTGGGTTTTGACGATAACCTCGGAGACCGCCACCGAGCCTTCCAATAAATTATATATACTTGTTTTTATTGACTTTTTTTCCAACCCAAAGCCACTCCCCGCATTTGCCTGCGGGTCCAGATCCAACAGGAGGGTCCTCTTTTCGGCAACGGCCAGCGAAGCGGCCAGGTTCACGGCCGTGGTCGTCTTCCCCACCCCCCCCTTTTGGTTGGCTATGGCGAAAATCCGATTCATGCTCTCCAGCCTTTGCTCTTTTTTAGAGAACCTTTAATCATGGCATATTCCCCATTTGACCTGTTGCATATCCTGGCAGAATGCCTATTAAAGCGATTTAGACCCACAGGGTGCGTTACGTGATCCTGTCAAATACTTGCACATCCTCACTTGTTTTAGCCTCGCTTTTAAAAATCCCCCAAACGGCCAGAGATTCCAAACCTTTTTTTTCAGGATCTTTAGGGATATTGCGGTTGCCAAGCCAGTCATACGTGGCACCGGATTCCCCAATGGAGCGATACTGGTGTGAATATGTTTGGTATTTGATCCCCCGGCAAGTTCACAGGAGAGCGGAGGCTAAAAGTGTCTTTTTCTGAATACCAGGATTTTTCTTGCGGCGCCCGATACCGGAAGGTTCAGTTCATGAATGTCCTCGAGGAAAAGGCCTGAATCTTTTTCCTGCCAATCCATCGCTTCACGATTCCCGGCGGCACCTTTCATAACAATGAGGTATCCCCCACCCTTCAGATACCCCGAGGTTGTTTGTGCCAAATCGGTGGTACTGCCCAAGGCTCTTGAAACCACCACGTCGACAAGGGGCAGTTCGGGGTGAGAAGAGCGCAGGTTTTCCAGACGCACCGGGAGGGGTAAAAAATTTTGAAGTTTGAGTCTGCGAATGACTTCCCGTTGAAAGTATACTTTTTTTTTCGATGCCTCAACCGAAAAAACGGTTATATCCGGGCGACAGATTTTTAACGGTAACCCCGGAAAACCCGCTCCAGAACCGGCATCCAAAAGTTTTATTTCCCTGGGCAAAAACGGCAGAAGGGTCAGCGAATCAATAATATGTTTTTCAACCGCTTCCTGGGGTGAATTGATGGCGGTAAGGTTAATTGCCGAATTCCAACGATAAAGCTCTTCTAAAAGGATTGCCAAAGGTTCCAGAATATTATCGGTGGGTTCAATGCCGATGGATGGCAGTTGAATCTTCAGCAATTTTCTCGTCAAAGGCACCTCAACCCCTGCGCAGGACAATGGAGAGAATGGCCACCGCCGCCGGTGTCATGCCCCGGATTCGCGAAGCCTGGCCCAAGGTCACCGGCCGCACCCGTTTGAGTTTTTCCCGGACCTCAGCGGTTAGGCCCAGGATGCCGTCGTAATTCATGTCCTCGGGAATGGGTACATTTTCCGATTTTCTGAAACGTTCCACCTGCTGGTACTGCCGCTGGATGTACCCTTCATATTTGATTTTGATTTCCAATTGTTCGCGTATGTCTTCAGGCAGTGTGGCCAGTTCCTGATTCAGGAAAAGCAACTTCTCCATGGTGACATCCGGCCGCCGCAGCAGTTCCTCCAGGGAATAACCGTTGGTTATTTGGCCCAGTCCGAGGGATTCCGCCGCCACTTTGTCTCCGGGACCGAGGCGGATTGTTTTCATCAAGTTTTCCCCCCTTGCCAAGCCGGCCATTTTTCCCTGAAAAACCGCATAACGCTCATCACTGACCAGGCCGATGTCCCGACCCCTTTCCGTCAATCGGTGATCGGCGTTATCCTCTCTTAAAAGAAGCCGATATTCCGCCCGCGAGGTAAACATCCGGTATGGTTCATTGGTTCCCAGACTGACCAAATCATCTATCAGCACCCCGATATAGGCCTGGTCCCGGGTGATGATCAATGGGTCTCTTTCCCTGATTGCCAGGACCGCGTTGATTGCCGCTACCAATCCCTGGGCGGCGGCTTCTTCATAACCCGAGGTGCCGTTGATTTGACCGGCGTGGTACAAGCCCGATACTGCCTGGGTTTCCAAAGTGGGTTTCAATTGAATCGGATCGGCGTAATCATACTCTATGGCATATCCGAAGCGAACGATTTCAGCCTTTTCAAGCCCCGGAATCGTTCTCAAAAAAGACACTTGGACATCGGTCGGAAGGGAGGTGGGAATCCCATTGGGATAGATCTCTCGACTCTCCCTGCCCTCCGGTTCCAGAAAAATCTGATGATGTTCTTTTTCGGGGAAACGGACCACTTTGTCTTCGAGGGAAGGGCAATAGCGTGGACCGACACCTTCTATCACCCCGCTGTAAAGAGGAGAGCGGTCCAGATTCGAGACAATGACTTCGTGGGTCTTGTTGTTGGTGTAGGTAATGAAACAGGGCACCTGGTCGACCACCAACTTCTGGTGGAGGAAGGAAAATGGCCTTGGCAAAGGGTCCCCGTACTGTGGCTCCAAGCGGGAGAAATCAATGGATCTGCTGTCAAGACGGGGAGGGGTCCCTGTTTTTAAACGGCCTACCGTCATTCCCAGGGATGTCAACTGCTCCGACAAACCGACGGAAGGCGGCTCCCCCGCCCGGCCGCCGGGAAAATGATTCAAACCGATATGTATCAGGCCCCGCATAAAGGTTCCTGTTGTCACAACCACCTTCCTGGCTGCAAAAAAAACCCCCTCGGCGATCTCCACCCCGCATACCCGGTCAGCTTCGATTCCGAGGCGAATGACATGGCCCTGTTTCAAATCCAGGTTTTCCTGGTCTTCCAGAACCCGGCGCATGCGCTGATGGTAAAGCCGCCGATCAGCCTGGGCGCGGGAGGATCTGACCGCCGCGCCTTTTTTGGTATTCAGAATCCGGAACTGTATCCCCGCCGCATCGATATTGAGGGCCATCTCCCCACCCAGAGCGTCAATTTCCTTGACCAACTGCCCTTTGGCCAGACCCCCGATAGCCGGATTGCACGACATTTGGGCAACGGTATCAATGTGCATAGTCAGGAGAAGGGTAGGGCAACCAAGACGGGCCGCCGCCAACGCCGCCTCACACCCCGCGTGTCCCGCTCCGACCACAATCACATCATAGTTTTTAGGGTAGGTTTTGGATATATTTTTTGCCATGGCGGTTAGGAAGAGTCTTTTGAGGGGGAACGAGTTTCAACATGGGTTTCACGTGAAACAATTCTATTTTCCTATGCAAAATCGGCTGAATATGCGATTCAGGACTTCTTCGGGAAGGGTTTCGCCGGTGACCTCACCAATAGATTGAACAGCTTCCCGAAGATCGACGGCAAGACATTCATAAGGTACGGCTGCTCCCAAAGAATCCACGAAACTGGTCAGGTTTCCGCGACAACGATTCAGGGATTCCCAGTGCCTCCGGGAAGAAAGAATGGCCGACTCACCCATGTCCCCCCCTGAACAGTTCCGGGTTACCTGGTGTAATATCATCTTTTTAAGATCTTCCATCCCATCGCCACTCAAGGCGGAGACCCTGACCCTGGGAAGAGTTGAAAAAGGAGCCTTTACTTCCCTTTGGCCAAGGTCGGATTTGTTGACAACCAGAACAGTCTTCGAAACATCACAGGCGTCAAGGGATTTTTCATCAAAGGCATCAAGGTCCCTGCTTCCGTCAACAACCAATAGAATCAGATCGGCGGAGCGAATCTTTTCCAGAGTCCTCCTCATTCCCTCCGCTTCCACAGGGTCATTGCTGTCGTGAATCCCGGCGGTGTCGATTAACCTGAGAGAAAAACCATCCAGAGCCCAAAGCTCCTCGATGGTATCCCGCGTAGTGCCGGGAATTGAAGTCACGATCGCCCGGTCTTCCCCCAGCAAATAATTCAACAAGGAACTTTTTCCAACATTGGGACGACCAACAAGGAGGATGCCAAGCCCCTCCCTGGCAACCCTGCCAAAATTAAAAGAATCCAATAATTTGTCAATTTTCTGCAATACGCCAAGGGACTGTTTTTCAAGTTGATCCATATGAAGAGTAGCCATGTCTTCTTCCGGAAAGTCGACATAAGCCTCTATAATTACAAGAAGTTCAATAATTTCCTGGCGAATTTCGGCCAAATGGTTTCCCAGTCGCCCCTCCAACTGCTGCAACGCAACGGTGACGGCTTTTTGGGAACGGGACCGAATCAGATCAATCACCGCTTCAGCTCGGGTCAGATCTATCCGCCCATTGAGAAAGGCCCTAAGTGTAAATTCACCGGGAGCAGCCAGGCGAGCTCCGGCAACGATAAAACTTTCCAATATCTTGCGAACAACGAAAGGGCCCCCATGACATTGGACTTCAACAACATCTTCGCAGGTATAGGAACGGGGTTTCCGCATTACAACAGCCAGCACCTCATCCAGGGGTTTGCCGTCGGAAGAAAGGATCGTTCCATGATAAAGACGATGAGAATGAAATCTGTCGATGGGACGGGAGGGGAGGAATCGTTTCTTTAAAAGGGTTTCAGAAGCGGGCCCGGAAATACGGACAATGCCGATACCTCCTTCTCCCAAAGGGGTGGCGGGAGCTGCTATGGTATCATCTGTGACCAAATCCCGGCTATCTCCTTACAGCCCAAAACCCAAAATTCCTGAAAAATTTTTTATTCTCAGCGGGAGACACGTTGCTCTTTGTTCGGGGTTGTACGCCCTTAAAAAAATCACGCAGGCTTTCTGTTGATCAGATACTGCTGAAGGATGGTGAGAAGGTTATTAACCAGCCAGTAAATAACCAATCCGGAAGGAAAATTCAAAAACATAAAGGTAAACACCAATGGCATGTATAGAAGAATTTTGGCCTGGGTGGAGTCCATGGTGCTGGGCGTGAGTTTCTGTTGAATAAACATAGTGACCCCCATGATGATGGGAGTGATGTAATAAGGGTCCTTGGCAGATAGATCCTGGATCCAGAACATAAAGGGAGCATGTCTTAAGGCGATATCATCCATAAGAACTTTGTAAAGAGCAAAAAAAACGGGAATCTGAATTATCATGGGGAGACACCCCCCCAAAGGATTCACCTTGTGAGTCCGATAAAGTTGCATAATTTCAACATTAAGTCGCTGTTTGTCATCTTTGTACTTTTGTCGCAGTTTCTGCATTTCGGGCTGGATCTTTTGCATGGCCTTCATTGATCCATAACTCTTGTCGGTAAGAGGCCAGAAAAGAATCTTGATAACCACTGTCAGCAGAATAATGGCCCAGCCGTAATTCCCGACAAACCCATAAAAAAACTTAAGAACACTGAGAAGCGGCCGGGCGATGATATCAAAATAGCCGAAATCCACCACAGCTTCGAGACGGTGACCAACATTCTTCAGAATATCCAGATCCCTTGGACCGAAATAGACCAGATATTCATGTTGTAAAGTCTCGCCTGGTCGGAGCTGTTGGACTTGAGGTTCCTTGACTCGATTGACAACATTGCTGTTTTCCATTTGGAGAAGGATTTCAGTTTTCCTCCCGCCCAAAGGAACCAACGCCTTCAAAAAATATTTATCCTCGAAACCAGTCCATCCAACAGAACCAGAATAGGTGGCCGGTTTTTTCTCAAGATCTTCGATACTGTCGGTTTTTAATTTGTCATCAAACAGGGTGGCCGTTCCTACAAAGGTAAACCGGTTCCCTTTCATCGATTCATCAAAAGGTTGCAGCATAATAGTTTCAAGAGAGCCACTAAGGACATTCTCTCCTTGATTTGTTACCCGCAAATCCATTTGAAAAGAATAATCATTTCCCCTGAACCGATAAATTTTCTCGATAAGTAATTGATTTTCAACCGATTGAAATACAACCGTCGCCTCATTGGACCCTGAAACGGAATAATTATCCTCTCCTCCGGCAATCTGGTAAAACCGGTCACCGGAAAAAGCCAACTCACCTGTTCCCGAGGAAGATAAAGTGCCTAGGTGGGGAAGCTCCGCATTGACCAGAAAAATATTTCCTGAATCCGGGCCAGCTTCGGATTTGAACTTTTTCAATTCAAATTTTTCAATTCTGGCGCCAGCATTGGTCAGAACCGCTCGAAAAAGTTCATTTTCCAGAAATATTTTTCTTTCCTTATTATTGTTACTTTCTTTATCTATTCGAGGTGGGAGGGTTTTCGCAGGAAGAAGGGAAATTTTTTCCTCACTTTTGGTCTTAACAGAACTTTCTCCTGCAGAAACCGGAGAAACCACCTCGGGCTGTTTTTCCTCCACGACCTTGGAATCATTGGATGGAGGAGGAAAAATCAGAATATAGGCTGCATAGATGACCAGAATCAGCCCAAAGGCTATTAGCGTATTCTTGTTTTCCATCAATATTGGGTACTCCAACCGAAAGGATTAATAAACTTGCCTATGTTATCAGGGAACAGGATCATAACCCCCGTGATGAAAAGGATGACAACGGAGTATCCTTTTAACGGCCATCCAGAGCCCTTTCAGAACTCCAAACCTGATAATGGCCTCACGGGCATATTCGGAACAGGAGGGGTAAAATCGGCAGGTGTTGCCTTTTATGGGGGAAATTACAATTTGATAGAACCTGATAAGGGATACAACTGTTTTCTTAGGCAAGTTCACGGGATTAAACCCACTTAAAATCCGCTAACATACTACTGATTTCTTTGTGAAAAAAGGACGAATCAAGGAGTTCACCGGCCCCTTTTCGGAAAACAAGGACCATGTCCATACACGGGGGCAATTGACCATAATGCTTTCGAAAAAATTCCCTGGCCAATCGTTTCAACCGGTTGCGAACAACCGCATTTCCTACCTTGCGGTTGACAACCAACCCCAACCTCCTAAGGCCATCTTCCCTTTTTGCCAGACCTAATGTTAAGTACCGGCCCCGAACCTTCTTACCGCTTCTTTTAACCTCGAGAAACTCAAAGCGTTTAAGAAGACGATGGGTTTTAGGAAACCTCTGTGAACAAAGGAAGTCCTTCAGAACGGGCTTTTCACAAATCACTTCTGCGGAATTGTTGGTGCCAGAACTTTTCTGCCTTTCTGCCGGCGCCGCTTGATGACATTTCGTCCGTTAGCGGTCGACATCCTTTTCCGAAATCCATGAGTTCTTTTTCTTTTTATCCGACTCGGTTGATAGGTTCTTTTCATGTTACAGTAT
>JAAZDE010000150.1 GCA_012512925.1 Desulfuromonadaceae bacterium | reverse complement strand
GTACCAGGTCCGCCAAAAAGCCGGTCGATCCCTTCCCCGCCGGTCAGGAGGTCATCGCCGTGGCCGCCGTAAAGAATGTCGTCCCCGGCGCCGCCGTCGAGAACCACGCCTCCCAGGGTGAAAGCGGATGCGTCAATGGTATTATTACTGTTGCCGCCGGTGAGTTCGGCCCGCTCGATGTCCGAGAGGATGTCCACCTCCGCGCCGATAGCCAGTTGGGTGTCGGTCAGGACGAAGTCGGCGTCCCGCGCCTCGATCAGGGTATCGATCCCGCCGCCGCCGCTCAGGATGTCGTTGCCCAGGCCGCCGGACAGGTAATCATCGCCGCTGCCGCCGGTCAATGTGTCGTTGCCGGCCCCGCCAACGAGGGAGACGCTGCCCAGGGTGAATCCGGAGGCGTCGATGATGTTGTCGCCGCCGCCGCCGATCAGGACGGCCCCTTCGATGCCCAACAGGGAATCGACAACGCCGTCCGTCGTCAGCACGGCGTCATTGGTGATGTCCGTCGTGGTCCCGTTGTCGGCCAGGACCATGGACGCGGCGTTCTGCTCCTCCTGGAGGACGTCCGAACCGGCGCCGCCGATCAGGATGTCCGCGCCGGCGCCGCCGGACAGGATATCATCTCCCTCCCCAGCGTTGATCGTGTCGTCTCCACCGGCGCCCATGACGATGTCGTTTCCGGCACCGGTGATGAAGACGTTGGCTGCATCGCTGCCGTAGATCTCGTCATCGCCGCTTCCGGTCGTGACGTTGTGGATGCGGCTGATGCCGTCGGTGTTGGAGGCCGAGCCGGTGGTGTCTTGGGCGTCCGGCGTCATCATGTCGACATAGACGTTGAGATCGGTACAGGCCGAGTAGTCGAGCAGGTTGGTCCCGCCGGGGCCGCCGTCGAGGGTGCCCTCGAACACGGCGCCGTCCTCGAAGACGAAGGTGGTGGTGCCGGTGCCCCCGACCAGGCCGTTGACATCCGTCGCCGTCAGCATGGCGGTACCGCCGCTCAGGGTGACCGTGCCGTCGGCATTGATCGTGTAGCTTCCGTCGCTGACCGCCACGGAACCGTCCGCGCGGATGACGAACACGAGGTTGCCAGCCAAAGCGGAAAAATCGAGGAGGTCACGGCCCGAGCCGCCTTTGACCTGGGTGATGCCCGAGGCAGAGATGGTGTTACCGGTGCCCGTGGAAGCGGTCAGCGCCGCCAGGGAGGTGAAAGCGCAGGTGATGTTGTCGGCCGAATAACTGAAATCAAGGGTATCGCTGCCGGAGCCGCCGTCGAGGGTCAACGCCCCCAGGGTGAAACCGCCCACGTCAAAACGGTTGTCACCGGCCCCCGCGATCAGTTCCGCCCGTTCGATTCCCGTCAGCAGTTCGGTTTCGTCGCCGCTGGCCAGAACAGCGTCATCCGTGCCACCGGTATCGAGGGAATCGAACAGGGTAAAGTCGGCGTCGCGGTTTTCAACGACCGTGTCGATGCCGCCACCGCCGATCAGGGTATCGGTTCCTCCGCCGCCGGTGAGGCGATCTTCCCCTTCGCCGCCGATCAGCGTGTCGTCGTCGCCGGTGCCGATCAGGATATCGTTGCCGCCGCCGCCGTCAAGGATTACGGGGCCCGCCGTGAAGGCAGAGGCATCAAGGGTGTTGGCACTGTCGCCGCCGGTCAGAACCGCTGTTTCGATCTCGGAAAGGGTGCTGCTAACGCCGTCGATGGTTATGCTGCCGTTGGTCAGCGTCATATCGGCGTCGGTTTCCACCACCAGGATGTCGGTGCCATCGCCCCCGGCGATGCTGTTGGTCCCGGAACCGCCGGTCAGCCGATCGTCGCCCGCTCCGCCGCTCAGGGTGTCGCTGCCACTGCCTCCGATGAGGACATCGTCGCCGCTACCGCCGAACAAGATATCATTCCCGCTGCCGCCGTCTAAAAAATCGGCCTCGTCGCCGCCGCTCAGGGTGTCGTTTCCGGCACCGCCGAGCAGGATGTTCTGGAAGCCGTCGCCGGTCAGGGTGTCGTCCCCGGCGCCGCCGGTGACGTGCTGGATGTTGCGGACGCCGACGGTGGCGGTGGCCGGGGCCATCCCGGTGGTCGAATCCACATGGCTCAGGTCGACGCTGACATCTTCCTCCCAGGCGGAATAGTCGAGCCTGTTGCCGGTTTCCCCGTTGCCGCCATTGATGGTGCCGGGAAGGACCGCCCCCCTCTCGAAGACAAACGTGTCATTGCCGCTGCCGCCGATCAGGTTGTTGACGGAAGTGGCGGTGAGCAGGACGCTGCCGCCGGAGAGCGTCACGGTGCCGCCGGATTCAACGCTGTAGCCGCCGTCGCTGATACTTACCGAGCCATCGGCGCGGATGACGAAGACCAGGTCATTGCTGATCCGGGAAAAGTCGAGAGTGTCGGTACCGGAACCTCCGATGATGTTGGTGATCTCCGGAGCATCCAGGCTGTTGCCGTGGTCATCGACGACCCGGAACTGATCGAGAGCGGTGAAGGTGTAAGTCAAATCAGCCGAAACCCCGGAAAAATCCACCGCGTCATCGCCGCCGCTTTGGGTCTGGTCGAGGACGTCGGCCCCCCAGCTCTGGGGATCACCGTTGCCGTCGACACTCTCCCGGAAGATGAAGGTATCCGAATCCGAAGTGCCGAGAAGGGTTTGGTTCGCTTCGGTACTGACAACATCACCCAGGCGAAAGGCGTAGTCATCCACGGCAATCGATGATGTTTCCACCTGGCCGGATGAGTGTTCCAGAACCCAGTCTCCCCCCATCCCGGTGGCATCGTCCGAAGCCGCGACATCGGCGCCGGTTGCATCGGCTAGGGAACGGACAAACTCGAAGCCGCTTTCTCCCGCCGCGACATTGCAACCATAGAGCAGAATATCCCTGTTTCCTGTCAGGGCCTCCCCCCAAAGAGCGACCTGGTCACGTTTCTGATCCAACTCCGCCAGAGAAAGGACACTGTCCCCCAATTTGATCTGGTTTTCGGAACCATGGGAGAAAATATGGATGGCGGAAATATCGGAACGGCCGTCGAGAAACTCCCTGACCTGTTCAAAACCGTCACGGCTGCTGTCGAGAATATGGATTTCGTAATCGGCGCTGCTTTGGGTGTCGGTCTGCAGCTGTTCGACAAGGCTCCGGGGATCGGTAAGGGAGGGGTCGATGATCACCATCTCGATGGCGGGGATTTCCATCTTCTGGGAAAGGGCCGGGTCGACTCCGTCGCCGGCGGCGATTGGAGCGGTTTCGGAGGGATCGGGAGCCAGGGCCTGCTCAATGGCTGGGGGAACGGCAGCTTCCGGCAAAAGATCCAGCTGTTCCAACCCCATGTCGGCGGAGAGCAGGATGCGCGGCTCAAGAGTTTCAAAACGAATCTTGCGCCGGCTTTCCAATTTGCTGCCACGCAGACGATATTTAGCCAACTTGTTCTGCAGACGTTTCAACATAACGCCTCCTCAAGGCTTGCCCCTTTACTGCGAAGGTTCCGCACTTCCGGCTGATTCAAGGGAACAGGACCCCTATTGAACCGAGAACCAGCGATCAACCGCCGTCAGATCGTCAACGCTCAGACTCCCCACCGACCGCTTCAATTTCAGGCTGTTGAGAATGTATTCATAACGGGCCTGGGCAAAATCAAGGATCACCAGGGAAAGATCCCGTTCCGCATCCAGAACGTTCAGACTGGTATAAAGACCCGACATGAAACCCTCTTTTTTAGCTTCCAAGGCAAGCCGGTTGGATACCACCGATTGCTGCAAGGCATCAATCCTGCTGAGCGCCGTGTAGACGCCGAGATAGGCCGACCGGGCATCCCTGGCGACGGCCCGCTCCTGTCGTTTCAACTCCTGACGCACGGAACTAAGTTGATGGGCCGCCTGACGAACCTTGGAATTGATCAGTCCTCCCTGGAAGATAGGCACATTGAGCTGCACCCCGATTTCGGTGGTCTCGACCTCGCTGCCACCACCGAAAAGGGAACCTTCCGTCTCTTCATTCCCGAAACTTCCGACAAGATCGACCGAAGGATAGTGTCCCGCCCGTTGACGCTTGACCTCGTAGCGGGCGACTTCCACCGCTTTTTTCTGCAGCTGGATGCTGGGATTCCGCTCCAGCGCTCCTTTAACCCACTCTTCCGAATCGGCCGGCTCGGGACTGGCCAGGGTAATCTCGTCCTGCAGATTCATCAGCTTTTCAATGGGTTCGCCGGTAACTTCCGCCAGCGCCTGCAAGGCGTCGTCAAGAGCATTCTGAGCCTGAATCGTTTCCGCCTGGGTAATCGCCATGCGCGCCATCGCGTCATGCAGGTCGGTGATGGGAATCAGGCCCATCTCTTGACGTCCCTTGGCCAGTTCCAGATGTTTGGCTACCGCGGCCTGTTCGACCCTGGCACAGTCGAGTCGATCCTTGGCGGCCAATGCCTGCAAATAGAGATCGGCCACACGAACCATCAGGTCCTGTTGGGCGACAACAAGCTCCGCTTCCGCTCTCAGATTTTCAGCTTTCGACTGCCATAATCCGACAAACAGGTCCCAACGAAATACCGGCTGGGACAAGGAAAGCCCGTAAGTAGTGGTGTTGAAATCGGTTTTGCCAACGCCGAAAACAGTGTTATCACTGCTTTTTATATCCTGATCGGTCTGGGAATACCCTGCCGAACCGGCAATCGTCGGCAAAAGCCGGGCAATCGCCTGTCTGCGCCCCTCTTTTATCGCCTGAGTCTGGAAATAAATACTCTGAAGCTGAGGATCGTTCTGGTTGGCGAGATCATAGACATCCATCAGGCCGGCCGCCGACAGAGCAGAAGGGCAATAGATGCCAACCAGAAGAGAACCGAGAATCCAAGGAAAAAAAACCATCCGCAAAAATCGCCTTGCCGTATCCCCCAAACCAGACCGAGCCATTCTCCCCCCCCACTTAATTTAATTATAATATTCAAATCAAATGTGGAAACCTTTTATGCTGCTCCATGGAAAAGGCACAAACCCACCCTCTCTGTTTAACTGTTTGAAACTCACCCTCTTAAAGGACGGGGAAGTTCCCTTCATAGAACATGGACTGGTGGCAGTCGCAGTTCACCGATTTATATCGATCCCGCAAAATTCTGGATGGCTGAAAACGAAGGATGCGGCAAATGTCTTTTCGGGCATGAAGGATGCCAAGAAGAGAGAAGATGTCGTGGCAAAATAATTTTGGAAAATGACCAGCAGGAAGGCAAGGAACCGCGGAGGCGTAAAACATTAGAAAAAGAATCAATGGTGACCCAAGAAGCGCACTCGAAAGTCCTTTCATGAAGTCATCCCATTATTGATGAACACAGGAGAAAAATACATGAATTCGTGGACAAAAACAAATTATTGTAGAAATCCCAATTACAATAGGGAGTTGCCCCAAATTCAAGCGATATCATTTAAAAATTCGGGTAATTGTAAATTCATGGGATTGCCTTTGCAACGCATTTTTCATGAATTCAACAGTTTTTTTTATAATGTTTTTTTAATTTTTCTTATGATGAACGGGCAAAACATTCATTGCGGATAGTTATTATTATTAAAAAACATCGACCCCGTGACGGTCAAAAATTAAGAATTCCCTAGCAAAGCCTTTTTACCTCTCTAGCCAATTTCTAACATTACCGTAACCGTTTCCTTGCAAACCCTTGCGATAAACAGGTCCGACGACAACAAGGACCGGCAACCCGCAATCTGCCCTCCTGACCCAGCGACCATTTACATCGGAAAAGATTCAGGGAGGAATGGAAAGCCTCCTTATCCGGGTATTTTTATTTGGCTAACACATTTCTAACAGAGTTCCATCACACTGAACAAAAGGAGAAAAGAAAGATGAAAAAGTGTCTACGCTTGAGTTGGTTTATTTCCCTGGCGGCGGCTGTTTCCCTGGCCGCCTCATCCCTGGCCGTCGCGGCGAACAAACTGGCCGTCAACGGTTCCACCACCGTCCTTCCCATCGCCCAGAAGGTCGCCGAAGCCTACATGAAAGAAATACCCGAACTGGCCATCTCCATCTCAGGCGGCGGCTCCGGCAACGGCATCAAGGCCATCATTGACGGCACCACCGATATCGCCATGTCTTCCCGCTTCATCAAGAGCAAGGAAGTCCAGCAGGCCATCGAAAAAGGGGCCTATCCGGTACCCTTCCGCGTTGCCTACGACTGCATTATTCCTGTTGTTCACCCCACCAACAGCACCGGAAACCTGACTCTGGAACAACTCAAAGGGATCTACAAAGGAGAAATCAGGAACTGGCAGGAAGTGGGCGGCCCTGACCGTCCCATCGTCGTCATCTCCCGCGACACCTCTTCGGGCACCTATGAAGTCTGGGAGGAAAAGGTCATGAGAAAAGAGCGGGTTTTCCCGGGCGCCCTGCTGCAGGCCTCGAGCGGCGCGGT
This sequence comes from Desulfuromonadaceae bacterium, assembly GCA_012512925.1. Lineage (GTDB taxonomy): Bacteria > Desulfobacterota > Desulfuromonadia > Desulfuromonadales > JAAYDE01 > JAAYDE01. Next base: position 1,299 of record JAAZDE010000150.1, on the reverse strand, counting down.
GGCTCAGGCAGTGTCCAAGAACGCCAACGCCATCGGCTATGTCGGCATCGGTTATATCAACAAGGAATTGAAACCTGTCACGGTCAACGCCATTGAAGGCACCAAGACCACCACTCTCAACGGCAGTTTCCCGATCAGCCGCCCCCTGTTCATGTTCACCCGCGGCTGGCCCGAGGGAAACACGGTGAAGTTCCTCAATTATATTCTCGACCCGGAAAAAGGACAGAAATTCGTCGAGGAAGCCGGATACGTCCCCCTCTACTGAGATCGTTCGTAAAAAACAAGCCGGGCGCCGATTCTCGGCGTCCGGCTGTACTTTATGTTTTGCCGGTGATTTCAATAATCCATTGAATCAACCAACCCGGATATCGGCTATGCTTTTTACCCAAAGTTTCAGAGAAAAAATCATCCGCTGGATTTTTTTCATTGTCGCCCTGGTGTCCATCGGCACCCTGTTCCTGATCTTTATTTTTCTGGTGACGGAGGGCATCCCTCTGTTCAAAGAGATATCGATCCGGGAGTTCGTTTTTGGCCGCTACTGGTACCCCACCTCCGATCCGCCGGATTTCGGAATTTATCCTCTGATTGTCGCCTCATTTTCGGTGACAGTGCTGTCGGCGGCCATCTCCATCCCCCTGGGAGTGATGACCGCCATCTACCTGGCGGAAATCGCATCCCGGAGATTTCGGGAAATCGCCAAGCCGGTAGTGGAGTTGCTGGCCTCTCTTCCTTCCGTGGTGATCGGCTTTTTCGGCATGGTGGTGGTCGCCCCCTTCCTCCAGGAAACCTTCAACCTGGCCACCGGCCTCAACCTGTTCAACGCCTCTCTGATGCTGGCCTTCATGTCGATCCCCACCATCTGCAGCATCTCCGAGGACGCCATCCACGGGGTTCCCAAGGAATTGAAGGAGGCCTCTCTGGCCCTGGGGGCGACAAGGCTGGAGACCATACTCCGGGTGATCCTGCCGGCCTCGATTTCCGGGATCAGCACCGGAGTGATCCTCGGTATGTCGCGAGCCATCGGCGAAACCATGGTGGTGCTGATGGTGGCGGGAGGAGCCGCCATGGTTCCCGAATCGATCTTCGATCCGGTCCGGCCCCTGCCGGCCAGCATCGCCGCGGAAATGGCCGAGGCCCCTTTCCGTGGAGATCATTACCAGGCTCTGTTTGCCACCGGCATGACACTGTTTCTGTTCACCCTCTGTTTCAATCTGATTGCCGAACAGATATCTCACCGATACCGGCAGACGGGAGCGGCGACGCTGTGAATTCTTCCCTGAAATCCACGTCCAGCCTTTT
>JAAZDE010000149.1 GCA_012512925.1 Desulfuromonadaceae bacterium | reverse complement strand
TGATCCAGAGCAGCCGTCCCGGCTCGTCGCCGAAGTCGAACCAGAGGCAGCGGAACAGCTCACCCCTTTCGATGTCGAGGCTCTGCTGGGCTTTTTCCCCTTCGGAAAGCAGGATGGCGTCCCGTTCCTCCGGAGGAAGATGGCGGCAGTCGATGCGCCGGACCAACTCCGGGTTCACAAAGGCTTCCATCCCTTGGAGAATCTGTCTGCCGTCCCGAAACCTCAGGCGCAGGGCGTCGTGATGCTCGACGATACGGCGCATTGCCTGAACGAGTTGTGCCGGATCGAGTCCGGCGGGCACCCGCAGCAGCATCGACTGATTGAAGTGGTTTTTATCCCCCTCCTGAGCGAAGAACCAGTTCTGGATCGGGGTCAGCGGCGCCTCTTTTTCGGCATTGAATTCTCCGCCGCGGCCGAGGCTGCGCGCCCGGGCTGCCAGGGCCTCGACATCGGGCGCCTTGAAGAGATCGCGCACCGCGAGATCGATACCCTGGCCTCTGGCGCGGGAAACTACCTGCAGGGCCAGGATGCTGTCACCTCCCGCTTCGAAGAAGTTGTCGTGAATACCGATTCTGTCGATATTCAGGACGGAGGCGAAAAGGGCGCAGAGGGCCTGTTCCGTTTCCGTCCGCGGCGCAGTGAAGCCTGCTTTGGGCTGAAACTCGGGGTGGGGGAGGTTCTTGCGGTCGGCCTTGCCGCTGGGAGTCAAGGGGATGGCATCGAGCTTGACGAAAGCGGCCGGAACCATGTACTCGGGAAGTTTTTCAGCAAGATGAGCCCGCAGTTCGCCCGGCTCGAAGTCGCCGACCACGTAGGCGCAGAGGCGCTGCTCCCCTTTTCCGCCGAAGGGGTTGACGAGAGCGTCGACAACCAAAGGGTGCTGTTTCAGGGCATTTTCGATCTCTCCCAGTTCGATGCGGAAGCCGCGGATCTTGACCTGCTGGTCGATCCGCCCCAGGTACTCGATCTCGCCGCTCGGCAGCCAGCGGGCCAGGTCGCCCGTTTTGTAGATCCGTCCTGACGCGAAGGGGTTGGGGACAAACTTTTCCGCGGTCAGCTCGGGTTGGTTCAGATAGCCGCGGGCGACCTGCACCCCGCCGATGCAGAGTTCTCCGGGAACGCCCACCGGTTGGGGCTGGCCATGGCCGTCGAGGATGTAGAGGAAGGTGTTCTCCACCGGTTTGCCGATGGTCTTGACGGCAGGAGTGTCTTTCGGGCAGGGATACCAGGAGACCTCGATAGTCCCTTCCGTCGGCCCGTAGAGGTCCTGCAGGCCGGCCCCTGTCGCCGGGCGCAGAATGCGGTTGTAGCGTTCCACCAGTCCACGGGAAACGGCTTCGCCGCTGGTGAAGACCCGGTTCAGGGTGGCGCAGCGGGGGATATCGGAGGGAACGGCCTGGAGGTGATCGAGGAAGGCTTCCAGCATCGAGGCGACAAAATGGATGCTGGTGACGCCGTTCTCCTCGATGGTTTCGACGATCCGCTCCGGATCCTTTTCCGCTCCCGGATCGAGCATGCAGACCGAACTTCCGGCCACAAAACCGCCGTAGAGCTCCGGTACCGAGACATCGAAGGTGACCGGGGTTTTCTGCATGATGACATCGGCCGGGGAGTAGGGGAGGCCGTGATGCAGCCAGAAAAGGCGGTTGACCACGCCGCGGTGTTCGACCATGACCCCCTTGGGCCTACCTGTGGAACCGGAGGTGAAGATGACATAGGCGAGGTTGTCGGCGGCGACCGGGACGCGGGGATTGTCCTCCGGAAAAACCGAAAGGTCATCTTCGTCGAGGAGCAGAAGCCGGCCGTCGAATTGTGGCGCGGTGGCGGCCACGGCGATTATCAGTTCGAGGCCGGCGTCTTGGCAGAGGAGGGAGAACCGTTCCTTCGGGTAGCGGGGATCGAGAGGGACATAGGCGCCCCCCGCCTTGTGGATGCCCAGAATGGCGGCGCTGAGATCGACGCTCCGTTCCAGACAGAGGCCCACCAGGGTTTCCTTTTCGACCCCTCTGGCGATCAGGGCATGGGAAATACGGTTGGCGTAGGCGTTCAGTTCCCCGTAGGTCAGGACTCGCCCGGAATCCCTCACGGCGATGTTGCCAGGCGTCTTTTCCGCCTGTTCCTCGAAAAGAAGATGGAGGGTTTTGTCCCGGGGAAAATCGGCCGCCGTGTCGTTGAAGCGGTGCACGACCAGCTCGAATTCCGCCGCATCGGTCAGAGGAAGGTCGCACACCCGGCCGTCGATCCGATCGAGAGCCGCAACAGCGAGATGCTCGAACCAGCGGAGAATGTTTGCCGCTCCCCCCTGGTCGCAGCGTTGCCGGTCATGGCCGAGTTTGAGGACGAGATCCCTTCCCGGCAGCACCGTCAGCGTCAGCGGATAGGGGGGTGTTTCGACCCCTTCGCTGTCGGTGATGGTGAAATCCCGATTTCTACTTGCCACCAGGCGTTCGTCCACCGGGTAGTTTTCATAGACGAAGAGGCTTTCGAAAAGCGGCATCCCACGGGGAATGGGGGCCTGCGCCTGTACCTGGTGAAGCGGGGCGTATTCGTGCTCCTCCCTCTCCCCCTGCATGGCGGTCAGTTCCGAGAGGATCGCCCGCAGGGTTCGCTCTTCGGTTCTGACCCGCACCGGGACGGTGTTGATGAACATCCCAGCCATTTTTTCAATGTGGGGAATCTGTGCCGGGCGGCCGGAGACGACGTTGCCGAAGACGATATCCTGAGCCCCGCTCAGATGTCCGATCAGAATCCCCCAGAGGGCCTGCAGCAGGGTGCTGCGGGTGGTCCGCAGTTCCCGTGCAACGCGGTCGATCCGATCGGCAAGGGCTGCGTTCAGTAGTCGTGTTTCCTCGCCGAAACCCTCACCCGCTTCGGCCATGGCCAGGTCGATGCGGTTGGGTTTGTCGAATCCGGTCAGAACCTCTCGCCACCAGGCCAGGGATGGTTCCATGGGACGCGAGTGGAGCCAGGCGGCGTAATCCTGGAAGAGGGCCGGTGGCGAAAGAGGTTCTCCGTCGTAGAGCTTCAGTACCTCGGTCATGACGACGGAGAGGGACCAGCCGTCGAGGGTCAGGTGATGGCTGTTGAAAACGACCTCCCAGGTGTGGTCCGCCATTTGGAGGACCCCCAGCCTCAACAGTGGAGGATGGCTCAGATCAAAGCCTCGTTTCCGGTCATGGAGGATATAGTCCTGCAGAGCGTCCTCGGGTTTGTTCCGGCCGCGCCAGTCCTCGCAAGTGAACGGCAGTTCGGCCCGGCGGATCACGGCCATGAAGGCGGTTTCCCCATCGGGAACGGCCATGCGCAGGATCTGGTGGCGGCCGAGGACCTCTTTCCATGCGGCAGCGAAGCGCTGCGTATCGAAAATCCCTTCAATTCGGAAACAGAGCTGGACCTGATAGGCGCCGGGGCTTTCCAGGGAGTGGAAAAGGATGCCCTGTTGCAGCGGCGTCAGCGGCAGAGCCGTTTCCAGGTCGGGATAGAGTCGTTTCAGGCGGCCGAGGACTTCCGGCGGCGGCTGCAGGGAGGATTTCACCGGGGCGGGTTTTTCCTCCCGAAGGTTGCGGCGGGAAGCCAGGCGGACCGCCAGCCCTTCCACGGTGGGGGATTTGAAGAGATCGCGGACGTTGAGGTCGAAGCCCCGGCGGCGGGCCTGGGCGATAACCTGGAGCGCGAGAATGCTGTCGCCGCCCATCGCGAAGAAGTTGTCTTGGGTTCCGACCTTTTCTATCTGCAGGATCTGTTCGAAGAGGGCGCAGAGGAGCTTTTCCTCCTCCGTTTTCGGCGCCACGTAGGCGTCGCTCGGGCCGATCTCGGGATGGGGCAGGCTGTTGCGGTCGGCCTTGCCGCTGGG
>JAAZDE010000148.1 GCA_012512925.1 Desulfuromonadaceae bacterium | reverse complement strand
TCTACCTCCCCTACCTGCGTTTCAAGGGAAACATCTTCACCTGTCAGGGAAACCGGACCGACTTCCGTTTCGTCGACATCACTCAGCTGGCCGTCCCTTTCGATGGCGTTCCCAACTCCCTCGGCTTCCGCGCCCAGGCCATGACCCTGAAGTTTCTCGACCCCGCCGCCCAGGGACTATTTTTCAAACCGACCCTGAAACTTGCCGATATCCTGGTCAAGGTGAGCAGACTGGGTTCGAAACCGTCGGGAGAAGTGGTCCATCACCGCGCCCATATCGGAGAGAGAACCAGCCTGGTCTATCTGCCCCTCTACCGGCGGCAGGACCGACTGTTCGATGCCGTAACCAATCGGCCGATCCTCACCCTGCCGGCAGGGCGGGAAATCATCCCGCCATTCTCCGCTCCTCCCGCTTCCTGGAGGCTGAACATCCTGCCCACCCTCTGCCCGGTTTGCGGCTGGCATCTGGAAGGGGAAAAGGACAGCGCGGCGCTGGTCTGCCGCAACTGCGAACGGGTCTTCGAGACCTCATCGGGACGCTTCGCGCCGGTCGAGCATGTGATCGTAGCGGGCAGCGGCGAGGAAACGACCTTTCTCCCCTTCTGGCGAATGACCGCCACCTCAACCACGCCGCCGATGCAAAGTTTCGCCGATTTCATCCGCATCACCCGCCAGCCGAGAATTCCGCCACCCGAATGGGAAAAGATGCCGCTGAGTTTCTGGTGCCCGGCCTTCAGAATCCGCCCCAAGATCTTTCTGCAGCTGCTGCGGACGGCCACCATGGCCCAGCCCCCCTGCCCCGGCAGCGTGTCGTTTGGTCAGAAACCGCTCTTCCCGGTCACTCTCCCGGCCAGCGAAGCGGCCCAGAGCCTCAAACTGGCCCTGGCCGATCTGACGATCAAAAAGAGCGACCTCTTTCCCCTCCTGCCAAAAACCCGTTTCACGGTGGTCCGAACGACCCTCGCCTACCTGCCTTTCCGGGACAACGGCCGCGAACTGACCCAGTCCGGCTCATCGATCACCATCGACAAAAACGCCCTCGATTTCGGAAGAAAATTGTAGCAGGCTGCTGCTGAAAAACGGCTCTTTGGCCCTGAAGCAGGGTGGCTTGGATTTTAACAGAGGTCGGGATAAACCACTTCCTCGCCGCAGGGGCTGCGCAGAATCACCTGGTTGCCCCGCAGGGCGCCGTATTCCGGAAGAAGGGGAATCTTCCCCTTGCCGCCGGGGAGATCGACCACAAAGGTGGGGATGGCGAGACCTGAAAGGGTGCCGCGCAGTTCCGCCATGATTCTCAGGCCGCAGGAAAGAGGGGTGCGAAAATGACCGGCGCCCCGCGTCAGATCCATCTGGTGGAGATAGTAGGGACGGACCCGGATCTTGAGCAGCTTCTGGAAAAGTTCCCGGAGGACTGGCGAGGAATCGTTGACTCCGCGCAGCAACACGGTCTGGTTGCCCAGTGGGATGCCGGCATCGGCCAGTTGCCGGCAGGCATCGGCCGATTCGGCGGTCACTTCACGAGGGTGGTTGAAATGGGTGTTGATAAAGAGAGGGTGAAAAG
>JAAZDE010000020.1 GCA_012512925.1 Desulfuromonadaceae bacterium | reverse complement strand
CTGCAGTCCACGATGTCCTCCTCCGGCACCATGGCCACAACGCCCTCCGGCCTGATAAATCCCGCGAAAACAGCATTCCGGGCTTTCTCTTTAAGCACCTCCCTCATTTTCACGGCCAGGGGGCCGGCTCCGAAAATGAGCACCCGTTCGGCGAATCCGGGCAGCAAAAGAATCCGCTGGTAGGCTTTGTGCCACATCAGCTGCAGTATGCCGAAACCGGCAAGAGCGAGCACCAGCAGCCGGTTGCCCGTGGACACCGTGGGGAAGAGATGGTACAGGGCGGAAAGGGCAAAAAAAGCTAAAACCAGGGAAATGCAGAGTCGAAGGATGATCTCCCGAAAACGATAAATTCTGTCCAGATTGTAAAGTTCGGAAAAATAAGTGGTCACCAGTAAGACCACAGCAAAAACGCACAGACTTGCCAACTCGTTATGAAACAATTTTTCCGAAAACTGGGGGAGCCCCAGATGGATGAATACCACCAGCCCGTAAGCTAACCCGGCCCAAAGAAAATCTCCGCCGACGAGTAAAAAGGATCTTTTGCTCATGCCATCACCATCCAGACATCAATTGGTCATCCGTCGGAACAACTTCTCGGCATCGTTCTTTTCCGGAAAATCTCCCGATTTCAGGGTTTCCTTGAGCAGAGCTTTCGCCTCATTTTCTTTTCCCAGGTACGTGTAAACCAATGCCAGATGGTAGCCGATGGAAGGATTCCCGGGCAGCAGGGCATCGGCTTTTTTGAGCAGATTCAGAGCCTCCTCATGACGCCCCTTGGCGCACAGGATAAAGCCCAGGGTATCCAGAACATAAGGACTTCCGGGCTCATTGCGGTAGGCCTGCATGGAGAGTTCCAGAGCCTTTTCCACTTCACCGTAGTTCTCCGCATAGAGGTAAGCCAGATTATTGAGTGTCGGCGTATGGTTCCTGGCCGTTTTCAATACCTCCTGGTAATGGTCGAGAGCGGCCTTCTTGTCGCCGCGGCGATGATATAAGGCTCCCAAAGCATAGCGGGCGGCGAAAAACCTTGGGTTTTTATCAAGGATCGTTTGATAGAGGCGAAGTGCATCTTCCGTTTTCCGCTGTTTATCAAAAACTGCCGCCAAGGCCATCTGCAAGGAGGAATTATCTGGATTGTTTTCCAGCCCCTGCTGCAGAACCTCCTCCGCTCTCTTCAAATTCTTACGATTCTCGCTGGCGTAAGCCAGCAGGAGATAGCCATAGGGAGATTTCGGCTCCTTGCTGATCACCCTTCCAGCCAGATCCTCCGCTTTGGTAAACTCCTCCCGTTCCTGGTAAATTTTTAACAGGATCGGATAACCCTGGCCGGGCGCAAAGCTTTCCAGTTCTTCATACACCGATTCCGCCGCATTGAAGTCCTTCCGGGCCAGAAGTACCTGCCCTTTTAACAACAACATTTGTTGATTCTTGGGATGGACGCCCAGCCCTTCATCGAGCACCTTCAGAACTTCGTCAATCTGTCCCTTTTGCCCATAATATTTAATCAGCCCGAGATATCCCTGGGGCTTTTTGGTGTCCCTGGCTTTAAGAAAATAGTCCAAAGCCTTCTGATCCTGCCCCTCCACCTCGAAGGCGAGAGCCATTCCCATCAGGGCTCGGACATTCTTCGGATCTCTCGTTAAAATATCTTCATACTGTTCGCGAGCTTTGGCAAAATTGCCTTTTTTCGCATGATAAGAGGCAATATTGAAATAAGGTCCCAAAAAACCCGGATTGGCCTTTTTGGCTTGTTCCAGGTAACCGATCGCCTCCTGGGGACGGTTTTTGGAAAAAGCCGCCAGAGACATGTAGTTGAAAAGCACGGCATCTTGATCGTCCCCTCTGATTCCCTCCTCGAGGACGTGAATCGCCTCGTCATAATTTTGGCGTCTGAGGTAATGGACCGCCAGAATTATCCGGCTGTTCATCGCCTCGGGGGCCAAAGCAACCGCTTCCTCCAATTGGGATTCGGCCCGTTGGGTATCTCCCCGGCCAAGATGGTAGAGACCCTTTTTGAAATGGGCATCGGCCAAATTGGGATTCAGTTCGATGGCCAGGTCAAATTCTTCCATGGCTTCTTCGTAGCGCCCCATCCCCATATAGGCGCTTCCGATGAGATTGTGAATAAGGCCGTTGTTCTCTCCCGATGCCAGTGCCTTTTGCCCCTCCGCAACAACATCCTCAAAGCGTTTCTGTTTCAGCAGAACCGTGGCCAGCATAGCTCGCCCCGGAAGAAAGCGGGGTGCGACATCGAGTACTCTCTGGAACTGGTTGATGGCCAGTTCGTACTGATTTAGATGGTAGTGGCTCAACCCCAGGAAATAATGCCCCATTAGATTCGAACGGAATTTGAGAGCAGCCTGAAAACTGATAAGCGCCTCTTGGTAGTTTTTCTGCAAAAAGTTGGAAAGCCCTTTAAGAATAAGGCCCTCGTGGGAATCGGGTGATAGCTTCAGAATCTCATTGGCGACCTGATCCCCGGCATCGATCTTCCCTTGGCCGAGCAGGATTCGGCCCATCATAAAGCGGGAATGGATATCACCCGGATCAATCTCGCTGATTTTTTCGTAGGCCTTCAAAGCCTCCTCGATGTTGCCGTTTGCCGCTTCAAACTGAGCCAGGAGACGCCAACCGGTCTTGTTTTGGGGATGTTTCCGGACGATTTCGTATAACCTCTGGCGGGCTTCGGTGCCGCGATCCATCTGGACCAGAACCCTGACCAGATTGATTTCGGCTTCGGCGTTTTTATCATCAATTTTAATCGCTTTCAGAAACTGCTCTTCCGCTTTCGGGTAGTCCTTTTTGACTGCATAAGAACGCCCCAGAATCTCGAAAGCCTGCGAATTTTCAGGTTTATTTTTAAGATATCGGCCGATTTCGCGAATCGCGGCATCGGGATCCTCCTTGCCGAGAAAAATTTCGGCCAACTTCAGTGGAAGCTCGGGGAATTTTCCTCCGTCCTGCAGGGCAACCTTTTGTAATTCGCTTTCCGCTTTTTCCAGTTTGCCGGTTTTCAGATAGGCAACCCCCAGGTGATATCTGGCTTCAAAAAAGTTGGGATCTTTTTCCAGCGCGGATTTGAACATAACCAGAGCGCCCTGGTGATTCCCTTCACGAGCCAGCTTGACCCCCTCGTGGACCATATCCTCCTTGGATTGCTTCATGCAGCCGCTAGCAACGACAACCGTAACAGCAACGAGCACAAGTATTTTTCTGAACAATCTGATCTCCTTTGGGAAGATGGGGAAATGAAGCCGCCCAAATAATTTCAACGACATCGTTCTACCGCCTTCTAAAGGAATCATTTTAACAGAACATTGGAAAATTTCTCACGGGAGGAGGAATAAGGCGCTGTCGACGAAGAATGGTGACTTACAAAAGGAAGAAATCAAATAGATGGGAAAATGCCAGCCGCCGCTTCTTTATTATCGCAGAAACAGTTTTTAGAAAAGACGCGAGGATTTTGAAAAAAGCAGGCCCTTACAACACATCTGAAGAATCCCCGGCACGCAGCACAAGGGCCAAGGACCCAGTTTATCAGCGGCCCTGCTAAAGTGGTTCCGAGGTTGTTTCCGAATCCCTCTTTACGGCGCCGATACGGATGACGCTATCGGCTTCAAGACGGGGATTGCAGGATTTCACCAGCGATTGAAACGCCGCCAGGCGTTTGGGTGATACCGGAGCGGAAGCTATCGTTTTAATGTTCAGGGGATTGATGGGGGTACCATTTTTATACATGCGAAAATCGAGATGGGGTCCGGTGGCCAACCCCGTGGCGCCGACATAGCCAATGGTTTGCCCCTGGGAAACCCGGCTTCCGACCCGAAGGCCCGAAGCGAATCGGCTCATGTGGTTATAAAGGGTTTCGTAGGAATTATTGTGACGAACCCTGACATAGTTGCCATTGTACCTGTTAAAGGTTTTCTGAATAACCACACCATCGGCAACGGTGTGAATCGGCGTTCCGGTTGGGGCCGCGTAATCGATGGCCGGATGAGGCCGGTAGGTTTTCAGCACCGGGTGGAAACGGCGATGGGTGAAACCGGACGAAATCCTGGTGAAAGACAAAGGGGCCTTGAGGAAGGCCTTGCGAAGGCTTTTCCCTTCCTCATTGAAATAAGCGGGAGATCCCTTTTCGTTTTCAAAGAGATAGGCGCGATAGGTTTCACCCTGATTGCGGAATTCCGCCGCCAGAATCCGGCCGTAGGTGGCGAACTTCCCTTCCCGGAACCGTTTTTCCACCAGCACTGCGAAAGAGTCCCCCTCGCGAAGGTCGCGAATAAAATCGATATCCCAGGCAAAGATGCCGGCCAGATGGATAGCCAGTTCAGGAGACTCCTCCACTTCGGCCACAGCGCCGAAAAGGCTGGAACTGATAACCGCCCGAACCACTTCTTCCTCCACCTGGTAAGGAATGGCGATTTTCCGAACAGCAAAATTGTTTTCGTCGCGGGTTATCTCCAGCTGATCTTGAGCATCGATCTCATAGACAAATTTGTCGAAAGCGCCATTGGACAGATGAATCCGATAGGGCTGACCGGCACGCAGCTGGGTCAAAGGAAAAATCTTCCGGCAGGTTGCGGCAAGTGTATGAATCTCCTGGTGGAGCAGACAGGATGAAAAAAGATGACTGGCGGTTTCCCCCGGCTGGACAACGTTCTCTATAATCTCCTCCTTGGCCTGAGGAGGGGAAGGAGCGGGAGTTTCCGGGGCAGAGGTGGATTTCTGCCCCTCAATCGGTGCCGGAGATTGGGCAACCAGGGCAGGAGAGGAAGGGGAAACGGCAGGACGGAAGGCAAAATAGCCGCAAAGGGCGAGGACAAAAAGACCGCCGGCCAAAAAAGCCGCCGCAATCCATCCCCGGCGGGAACGAAGGCTGAACTTTTTTCCTCCATTCCGCGGCGGTTTCAAATCGATCATCATCAGGGTTCAATCCTTTTCAATTGCCGGACACCTTTCACAACAGGCCGCAGGATAGAGGCCCCTCGCCCAGACCACCGGAACGAGGATATCAGGTCAACTCATGAAGGGTCAACCTCTCGTCGCCCAATTCCTCGTTGGCCCTCATCAATTTTTCCTTTCCGGAGAGCACCCCGACAGCGCTCCTGGCCCATTGATTCAACAGGTTTTTTTCCGCCAGCTCAATCAATTTTTGGCGATTGACGGCGAATATGCCGGCCCGCAACCGCTGACGCATGGCCGGAGTGACCCCTTTGAGGAACTGGAGGGTTTCATAACTCCCCCTGCTGCTGGGGGAGAGGGGACGGTCAATATCACTGAAAACGCTGAGGATGGACTCCTTGATATCGTCATCACTGAAATTTCCGGAAACCGCCCAGTCTACCGCCTGCCGAAAAACCTGCAAAGTTCTGACCAAATGGGGATCGCGATAAGAAATCATGGAAAAAAGACCGGTATCGGGATCAAAGGAAGCCAGGCCACCGTAGGCTCCCCCCTTCTCTCTGATTTCCCGGTGAAGGAAACGGCTGCGGAGCAGTTTGGCCAGAACCAGCAGACCGGCGCAGTCATCGTGACAGAGGGAAACGGCGGGCCACACCCTCGCCACATAGGAAACGGGCAGGGAAGCGGACCACCCTTCGGCTCTTGGCGAGGGAGTGAACCCGGCGGCCGAGGCGAAGGGATTTCCCCCTCGGCCCGGCCAGTTGTCGGTGAGAACGGCCATCTCCTGCGCCATTATGGCACTCTCTTCCCTCCGCATCACCAGAGTATGGTGACAGCTTCCATGGTCCGCCATAATTCCCGCCATTTCTTGCATCCGGGCGGCAAAGGCGGCCAACTGAGTGCCATCCTGGTCGGCCAAGGTCTGGACACGACGGACGAAATCGAGCCCTCCCCATTCCTCCCGCTGACGACCGGCGGAGGTGAGATTGGCCGCCGCGACATGAGCCGCGTAGTGGTGGCCGGAGCCAGAAATGGAATTCAGCAGAGAAATTTTAAGCTGATCGAGCAGTGTCGCCAATCGCCCATGATCACTGAAATCGGGAGCCAGCAGGATATCCTTCAGAATCGAGAACATCTTCCCCTGGTTGCGAATCAACGCCTTCCCTTTTACCTCCAGGAAATTTTTGTGCGGACCGAGCCGGCAGGGGTCGTTGAGAACCAGCGTGCCGGCCCTGACCCCGCCGGTGCAGGCGGCGATGCGTTCCGCCATGGCGAGATAATCGTCCCCACCGGCACCGATGCGGGTCAGCAGATAGGAAAAAACGGGAGCCACCTTGCGCAGTTCCTCCGGCAGTTCCATCAGATCGAGATAGGTGTAGAAATAACCGATGCCATTAGTGGCCTGGGGGAATGAAAAAAGTCGCGCCCCCCCCCTGGCTTCACTTCGGTAGGGAGCAATCTCTTCTTCTCTGGGAATATCGTCCAGCTCCAGGGTCGGCAGGCAGGAAACGTCATCAAAGCGTTCCTGGGAACTCTTCAGTTCTTCGGCCTCGGCCACAATCTCCCGACGCTCCTGGGGAGACATTTTTTGCAGCCGCTCCCGCAGGAACCGTTCGGTAGCCTCCTGTTGCCGTTGTTCCTCCTCTTCATCGGGTTTGAGGAGCAGGGAAACCCGATGAGAATTTTCGAGCAGGTAGCGCCGGATCAGATTCTCAAAAAACGGGCCGTTTTCCACCTGGCGCCGGATCTCCCGAATGTCCTCCGCAAAATGAAGGGGGGTCAGAGGATCGTCCCCATGGAGCCAAGGTCCGATAAGGCGCATCAGCAACTGCAGGCCGTAGGGATAGGCATCCCCCGTCACCTCCCGGTGAGCCAGTTCCAACTGGTGAATGGCCGACTCGATACGGGAGGGTGTGAAACCCTGAACAGCGCTTCGTTCCAGAGTGTCGAGGATGACCCTCTCCACCTCCTCCCAATGCTGTACTTCGGTTCCCTGGATTCCGGCTGCGAAATAGGTTTCACGGTTTTCATCCTGGAAGCCGGAGCCGGGGCAGATCCCTTCCCCCAGATGGGAGTCGATCAACGCCTTGTGCAAAGGGGCAGCCGCATCGCCCAGGAGCAGGACCGAAAGCAGCGTCAACCCCAACCGGTGGCGGCTGTCCTCTATGGGACAGGTCAGCCAGCCCATCTGAATCAGGGCACGGTTGCCAGGGGATTGGCCGGGGGCGAGGGGGTAGTTCCGGACCACGCGCAAAGGTTCCTGATAACGCTGCTCCAGCGGTACGGCGCTTTCGACCCGCCGGGGCTCGAAATGTCTCAGAACCTGCTCCTCAACCTTGGCCAGGGTCTCCTCCAGGGGCAAATTCCCATAGGAATAGAACCAGGCGTTGCCGGGATGATAGTATGTGGCATGGAAATCTCGCAGATCCTCCCAGGTCAGCTTGAGGATCTCCATCGGCTCGCCGCCCGAATTCTTGCCGTAAGTGGTGGTCGGATAGAGCGCTTCGCAGAGGCGGTAATGAAGCAGCGAGGCCGGATTGGCCAACGCCCCCTTCATCTCATTGTAAACCACCCCTTTGGCCGCCAGCGGTGAATCGGTCCGCTGCGGATCGGAAAATTCGAAACGGATGCCTTCCTGATGAAAATCATGAGGACGAAGCAGTGGGAAAAAAACTGAATCGAGATAGACATCCATCAGATTGTCGAAGTCTTTGCGGTTCTGGGTGGCGAAAGGATAAAAGGTCCAGTCGCTGGAGGTCAGCGCATTCATGAAGGTGTTGAGGCTGCGGTTGAGCATGGAGAAGAAAATATCCCGAACCGGAAACCGCTTTGAGCCGCAGAGCACTGTATGTTCGAGGATGTGGGCCACCCCGGTGGAATCCTGGGGGGTAGTTCGAAAACCGACGGCGAACAGGTTTTCCCTGTCATCGGCCTCCAGATGGAGGAAACGGGCGCCGGTGCGCCTGTGACGCAACTGGTGGAGGATGAGATTGAGTTCCTTGAGTTCTTCAACCCTTTCCGTTACAAAGCCATGCTTGATGTTGTTCCCTGCAGCCATATTCAGTCCGTCTTTCCTTTCCGGCGATCATGAGTAGTTGGTTTGCCATTGGCCAATTGTACACTGAATTGGCAGGCTTGCCAGAGCCATTCCCAACCATTCCCAAAATACCTGGAAATCTTTGAATAATCCGGCAAAGTTGACAGTTCCCGCAAGATGATTTAACGTTGAGTGAACGGAAAAAAACGACTGCCGGCTTGCGGTTCCATCCGAAACCGCCATCCGGTTTTCTTTTTCCTCCATTGCCACTTTTTCATAAGGATAGCCAGCCATGGACAAATGTCCGGTTTGTGGTGAATTAAAAAAAGGGAAATACTGGTGCAGCGGCTGTAAAACCGTCTTTATTTGCCCCCTGCCGAACTGCGGCGCCGAAATAAAGAAACGGGGTAGCGACGAATGCCCCCAATGCGGCCTTTTTTTCCCGGAGTACATCCAAAATCGCAAAATGTACCGTCGCTGCCCTAAATGCAAGAAAAAACAGGGTCTTTCGGAAATTCAGTGCAAGTTCTGCCGCCATTGGTTCAACTGCCCCACCTGCGGCCATCGGGTTCAGTCCACCAGCATGCTGACCTGTCCCCGCTGCGGGACCAGTCTCCGGACCTAGGAAGCTCCTTGCCACGGCCAGGGAAAAAGTCATTGACCCCTTTTTCCGTTACTGCTAGATTGGTCGTTACAATTTAATAGACGCCTTGGGGAGTTATTTTACTGAGAATCCCATTTTTGGGATAACCCATTGAACCTGATCCGGGTAATGCCGGCGTAGGGAAGTGGCGGAAAAAATGGTTGCATGGTGCACATGCAGAAATATTTTCCAGAGGAGGCCGCTTTCAGCGGCCTTTTTCAGTTTTATGGACCTTTTTGTAAACGAAAAACCGATAACCACCGAAGAAGGCCTGACCCTTTTTGACATTCGGGCGCGGATCAAGGGCGATGCCGACATCATCATCCTCAACGGTTTTCCCTGCAGGGAAAACCACCCCCTGCAGAACGGGGACCGGATTGTCTTGATCAAACGGGGCGAGGTTCCCACTTTTGAGGAACTGGAAGCCCTGATGACGTCCCGCCACACGCCAGGGGTTCACCAGCGGGTAAAAAAGGCGCGGGTCGGCATCGCCGGAGTCGGCGGCCTCGGCTCCTCCGTCGCCATGGCTCTGGCCCGCACCGGGGTGGGGAAACTGGTAATGGCCGACTTCGATCTGGTCGAGCCCTCCAACCTGAACCGCCAACAGTATTTCGCCGATCAGATCGGACTTCCGAAGGTGGCTGCGCTGCGGGACAACCTGGAACGGATCAACCCTCATATCGAGGTGGTGATTCACCACCTTCGGCTTGCCGCCGACAATATTCCGATCGTCTTCGAGGAAGTGGATGTGTTGATCGAAGCTTTCGATGACGCCGACGCCAAGGCGATGCTGATCGAGACCTTCATGCGGTCTTTCCCGGAGGTCCCCGTGGTGGCCGCCTCGGGAGTCGCCGGCTACGGCCCTTCCAACACCATTGTCACCCGGCGGACCATGGGCAATCTCTATCTGATCGGTGATGGCAGCACCGAGGCCAAACCGGGCCAAGGGCTGATGGCGCCCCGGGTCGGCATCGCCGCCCACCATCAGGCCAATGCGGTATTGCGTTTGATCCTTGGGGAAAGACCGGAATAACGACCGCAGGAAGGAGAAATTTTCATGCAGATTCATCTCAATGGAAAACCCAGGGAGATTCCCACCGCCACGACCATCAGCTCCCTGTTGCTGGAGCTCAATCTGGGTAATGCCGCTGTTGCGGTGGAGCTCAATGGAGAGATCCTCCCCAAGGAGAAGTTCAGCCAGACCCTGCTCAACGACATGGACAGGGTTGAAATGGTCCAGTTCGTCGGCGGCGGCTGATCTTCCGGGCGCCTGTAATCGCCAGGCTCCTGCGTCGGGCCGATTAAAAATTCCAACGCAACATCAGGAGGTTAAAAAATGGATGAACTCATCATTGCCGGCCGTCGTTTCAAATCGAGACTGCTGGTCGGAACCGGAAAATTTTCCTCGAACCAGGCGATGCTCGAAGCCATGGAGGCCTCGGGGAGCGACATCGTGACTGTCGCCCTGCGCCGCGTCGATATCGACAACCCAGAGGATTATATGCTGAAACATATCGACCGCAGCAAATATCTGCTGCTTCCCAACACCAGCGGCGCCCGCGACTGCGAAGAAGCGGTGCGCCTCGCCCGCCTGGCCCGCGCCGCCGGCTGCGAACCCTGGATCAAGCTGGAGGTCACTCCCGATCCCTACTACCTGCTGCCGGATCCCATCGAGACCTACAAGGCCGCCCAGATCCTGATCAAGGACGGTTTTACCGTTCTTCCCTACATCAACGCCGACCCGATCCTGGCCAAGCATCTTCAGGAGATCGGTTGCGCCACGGTCATGCCCCTCGGTGCTCCCATTGGCACCAACAAGGGGGTAAAAACCCGCGACAACATTGCCATCATCATCGAGCAAGCTCACGTGCCGGTAGTCGTCGACGCCGGCCTGGGCGCCCCTTCCCATGCCGCCGAAGCGATGGAGATGGGCGCCGACGCGGTCTTGGTCAACACCGCCCTGGCCGTCTCACCCCATCCCGGCATGATGGCCGCCGCTTTCAGAAAAGGCGTCGAGGCCGGCCGGGAGGCCTTCCTGGCAGGATTGGGCAAACAGCGCAAGTTTGCTGAAGCCTCCAGTCCTCTAACCGGATTTCTGAGGGATGACAAATGAGCTTCTTGGACGAAATTAAAAAATACGATCAGCAGGAACTTCTCGACAGCATTTTGAGCAAAAAACCGGCGGACGTGGAGAATGCCCTCCATGCCGAGCGGCTCAGCCTTGACGATTTTCAGGCTCTGATCTCGCCGGCGGCGGAAAACTATCTGGAGCCGATGGCCGCCCGGGCTCATCAAATCTCTCTGCGGCGCTTCGGCAACAATATCCAGATGTACGTTCCCATTTACATCTCCAACGAATGCACCAACGGCTGCGTCTACTGCGGCTTCAACTGCAGCAACGACAACGTCCACCGCAAGACCCTCTCCCTGAAGGAAATAGAGAAAGAGGCCTTGGCCCTGCACAAAAACGAATTCCGGCACGTCCTGGTGCTGACCGGAGAAGACCCCAACGCCATCGGCAATGACGGCCTGGTGGCCGCCATCCGCAAGATTCGTCCGCTGTTCAGCTCCATCAGCATCGAAGTCTACCCGATGGATGTCGCCGGCTACCGGCAGATGGTGGAAGCGGGGGTGGACGGCCTGACCATTTACCAGGAAACCTACGATCCGGTGCTCTATGAGAAACTCCACCCCTACGGAATGAAACGCAATTACCGGTGGCGCCTGGAAACCCCGGAAAGGGGCGGCGAAGCAGGCCTGCGTCGCATCGGCATCGGCGCGTTGCTCGGCCTGGGCAATTTCTACACGGAGACCTTCTTCACCGGGTTCCACGCCCTCTACCTGGCACACCGCTTCTGGCGTACTCAGGTTTCCGTCTCCTTCCCCCGCATCCGCCCCGCCGAAGGCGGCTTCAAGCCCCTCTACACCGTCTCCGACCAACAGATGGTACAGGGGATCTGCGCCACGCGCCTGCTACTGCCCGACGCCGGCCTGACCCTGTCGACCCGGGAAAGCGCCCGTTTCCGCGACAACCTCATCCCCCTGGGAATTACCCAGATGAGCGCCGGCTCCTGCACCGCCCCCGGCGGCTACTCCCACCAGGACGAGGGGACCGGGCAGTTCAATATCGACGATGACCGTTCCCCGGAAGAGATCGGCCGCATCATCCGCGCCAAGGGATACGAGGCGGTGTGGAAGGACTGGGACGCCGCCTTCCTGGAAAAGAAAGCCTCCTGAGAAACGGCATGCGCCACAAGATCGATTTTTCCCTCTATCTGATCACCGACCGCTCCATCCTCCCCCCCGGTTACTCCCTCCCCGACGCCGTCCGGGAGGCTCTGGAGGGGGGGGTGAAATGCGTGCAGTTGCGGGAAAAAGACCTGGCGCCAGGGTCACTTTTCAGTCTGGCCCTGGAACTGCGCGAGTTGACCCGCCGTTACGGGGCGAAACTGTTGATCAACGACCGCGCCGATGTGGCCCTGGCCTGCGCGGCCGACGGCGTCCACCTGACCTCAGCCTCTTTGCCGGTAGCGGAAGTGCGCAAAATCATCGGGCCAAAACACCTGATCGGGGTCTCCACCCACCGTCTCGACGAAATCCTGACAGCGGAGAAAAGCGGCGCCGACTTCGTCACCTTTGGCCCGGTTTATTTCACGCCCTCAAAAGCAGCCTTCGGCCCTCCTGTAGGGCTTGAAAAACTGACGGAGGTCTGCCGTCTCTCCGGCCTTCCCGTCTTTGCCCTGGGAGGGGTAAAGATGGAGCGCCTGGATGAGATCATGGCCACCGGCGCCGCCGGGGTCGCTCTGATCTCGGCCATTCTCAGTTTCCCCGACGCCGGCAGTCGAACTGAGCGTTTTATCAACCGTCTGTCAGCCCAACGGCAAAGGACATGAGCGGCAATGGGTTGTGAACCGGCGGCCGCCACAAATCCTGTATGTTGCCATTCTCCTCCTTCATATCCCCTCGGCAAGAAAACCGGGGGGATTTTTTTCTCGGTCCTGACCGGGGCGGCATCCTCTGAAAACAGGCCCCCTTGAGATAGTTGCCCTCGGGAGATCTTGGGCTTCCCTCCCGGAATTGAAATATTATTTCACAAATCCCATTCCCTGCTGCTGTTCACCTGATTCCCAGCAGTTATAATTGTTATCTGCCCCCGATTATTTTCTGTTCGGCTTTTTCCGTGACCGTTTTCGCCGGATTTCTCTTTTTCAGGCCACCGGAAATTATCTTGACCATAGCCCTCGCAACTGGAGACAGCGATCCGAAAAATGGGCACATCTTGTGGCAAAGATGAAAACACTAATCCTGTCAATCCTTTGCTGGATGGCCTTGGCAGTTCGCTTTTTGATGCCCTTTCCCCCCACATAGCCATTCTGGACGACCACGGCAAGGTTCTGGGGGTCAACAAATCCTGGCGTTCCTTCAGAAAACTCCACCCACCTCCTCCTCATTCCCTGGAAGTCGGTGACAACTATCTGGAAACCTGCCGCCTGATTCCGCCGGAACACCAAAACGAAAGCGATGCCTTCCTGAAAGGTTTTCTTGCCGTCAAAAAGGGACTGTTGCTGGAGTTTTCCTATGAATTTTCCGCCATGGTCTCTGGAGGATGCCGTTGGTTTCAGTGCAAGATGACCCCTCTGGAAATGGCCGGATGCCGGAACATTCTTCTTTCCCACGAGGACATCACCGAACTGAAGCAGGCCCAGAACGAAATCCACAAGCTGGCCTATTTCGACAACCTGACCGGCCTGCCGAACCGTCTCCTTTTTTTCGACCGTTTGAATCAGGCTTTGTCCAAAGCGGATCGAGACAGGAAAATGGTCGGGGTTCTATTCCTCGATCTGGACCGTTTCAAGGCCATCAATGACACCCTGGGGCATGCCGCTGGCGATCAACTGCTGCAAACGGTGGCTCAACGGGTCAAAAACTCCCTGCGGGCCATGGACACGGTCGCCCGATTCGCCGGGGATGAATTCGTCATTCTCCTCCCCGACCTGGAACATCCGGACGACGCCTCGCTGATCGCCAAAAAACTTCTCAAATCCCTTTCCGTCAAATTGCGTCTCGGCGATAATGATATCTTCCCATCCTGCAGCGTCGGCATCGCCCTCTATCCTGATGACGCCCGAAGCACCGAAACCCTGATAGGTTATGCCGATCTGGCCATGTACCATGCCAAGGAGAGCGGCAGGCACAACTTCCAGTTTTTTTCCCAGGAACTGAACAGCCGTGTCAAGGCCAGAATGGGCATGGAAACCGACCTGCGCCGCGCCCTGCAGCAGCAGGAATTCGATCTCTTCTACCAGCCGGTTTATGACCTGAAAAGTGGTCGTTGGGTCGCTGTCAAACCCCTGTTGCGCTGGAATCATCCACAAAAGGGTTTGCTTCCGGCCCACAAGTTCATCTCTCTGAGTGAAGAAACCGGGCTGATACTTGGATTGGGAAGATGGGCGCTGCTTAAGGGATGTCGGCAGGTCAAAGAATGGCAAGAACTGGGATGGCCCGATCTGCAGTTGTCGATTAACCTGAGCCTACGCCAGATGCAGGCCCCCGGAACGCTGGAGATGGTATCCAATATCCTTCGGGAAACCGGCTTCGATCCGGTCAATCTTGTGCTGGAAATCGAGGAAACGGTTTTCCTGAAAAGTCTGGAGGAGAATTTTCAGATCCTTCTGGCCTTCAAACATCTCGGGATTCAGATTGCCGTCAACAACTTCGGCTTTTCTTTCTCATCCCTCCGCTACATCAAGCGACTCGGAGTCAACCGTCTCAATATCGATCATTCGTTCATCAGAAATGCGCCGGGCAATCCTGAGGATGAAGCGATCACTGAAGCGATTATCAAAATGGGAAAATCCTTGCATGTCAAGGTTCTTGGTAAGGGAGTGGAAAAACCTGAACAGATGGAATTCCTTCGTCAGCATCAATGCGATGAGATCCAGGGATTCTATTTTGACAGTCCGGCCCCTCCGGCCGAGCTTCTGAAGAGGATTAAAATTCGTTCATCAAGTTGTGGGAATCTGCCACCTGATGCACCAACCGAACCTCAATCCCAAGAGTGAAAAAAGCAAACCCGACTCCCTCTGCCATCACTCCATACGTCGCCGGCTCAATACCATGGCCAAGCCCAGTCCCGCCAGGAAACCGCCGATATGGGCGCCGTGGGCGACCCCCGCACCGTCTGCGGATGTAAGCAGGAAAGGAACGAGATTGTCGATCAGCAGGTAAAAACCGAGAACAATCCTGGCGGGGATCTCAACCGTGCGGACCAAAATGGGGAAAAGGAAGATGAACACCTTGATCCTGTTATCGGGAAACCAGATGAAATAACAGCCAAGAACGGCCGAAATGGCCCCTGATGCCCCGACCATGGGGACATTAGAGCCAGGCACGAACAGCCAGAAAAAGCAGGTGGCGGCGATCCCGCCCCCCAGATAAAGAAGGGCGAAACCAACTGGACCCAGACGGCCCTCTACGTTGTCCCCGAAAATCCACAGGAAAAGCATGTTGCCGGCCAAATGGGCGCCACCGCCATGGAGAAAAAGACTGGTCACCAAGGTCAAAAGGGAGGGCGCGGCAGGCCGAAAACCGTATTCAAAGATGAACAGGTCATAGGTGGATAAATGGGCCAAAAGGTCACCGACGGAAGCCCGGTCGCTCAACGCCCGCAAATACTCGAGCAGCAAGGGATCGTTGAAATCAGGGCGCTGCTGCATCAAGGGAACGGTAAACAAGGCAAAAACGGCGACATTGATGCCGATAAAGACCAGGGTAACGTAAGGACGTTTGTTCAAATTGGGGCTGTCGCCAATCGGAATAAACATCTTTTCATACCTCCCGGTCGTTTTGGTCCGTCCGGATCACCTGGGTTCCAGCCAACCGGTCGTTCCAACTCTTGCCCTGAGGATCAAAAAAGATAATCCAGTATCCCGCCCCGAGCATCAGCAGAGAAAGAAGCCCGGCCGCACTGCGCAAAAAAGCCTGGCCCAAATCAAGGGATTTCCCATGTTCATCGACCACCCGCAGACCACACAACATCTTCCCCGGCGTCTGCCCGGAAAAAAAATGGAAAAAGGTGAAATAGCCAAAACAGACAAAGAAGAACAGAAAAAAGTAAGGAATCATCAAATCCGCCAAACGAGCTGCCTGGGTCAGAAACAGTGGCCTCCCCGAGGAACCCCTGATCGCCAGTTCGGCCAAAAGGACAAAACCGAGAAAGATCAGCAGAAGCACGGCGCCATCTGCAAAGCAGGCGCTCACCCGAACAAATATTAGTCGCCTGTCCGCCAAGCTATCCACCTTTCCATCCGGTGGCCCCTTACCATCCTGTCGATCCATGCACACGCCTTCTTTCCAGCCCGGTAATTAATTTAGGCAAAAGCCTTTCGATATTCTTGTTCTTTAATTTTAGAACAGGCCGACAGAGAAGGACAGAGGGAACCAGTACCACGCTTGGCTAACCCATATCGCCGAATTCAAACTGAAGCAAAGCGGCCATTATGATTCCCGCAGTTTCGGTGCGAAGAATCCGTGGGCCAAGGCTGACGGGAGTAAAACCGATCTCTCGCGCCAGATCCATTTCTCCGGCGCCGAATCCCCCTTCGGGCCCAATCAGCACAGCGACACCGGCAGGCCGGAAGTGCGAAAGAACCTCTTTCAAGCCCCTGGTTCCCTCCTGCCAGCAGATCAGACGCAATTCCTCATCCCCGGCCCGCAGCGCCTGCGCCAAATCAGCCGGCGGCTGAATTTCGGGAACAAAGGGCCTTTGGCACTGACGGGCCGCTTCCTCAACAATCCGTCGCCACCGGGAAAATCTCCGGTCGGCATTTTCCCCACCCAGAAGAGGTACACTCCTTTCCATCATAACAGGGGAAAAAACACTCACCCCTACCTCGGTTCCCTTTTGAAGAATGAATTCAAATTTATCCGCCTTGGGGAGACCCTGAATCAGGCGAATGGGAACAACCGTCTCCTCCTCCCGCCATCTTTGCAAAACGGCAAGACAGGCATATTTTTTCTCCACCGTGACGATGCGGCATCGGCAACAGCCGCCATGACCGTCAAGCAGCAACACCTCCTCGCCGCTCTTCATTCGGAGTACCCGGAAAAGGTGATGAAAAGGATCCCCTTCCAGAACTATTTTTTCCTTTTCAAGAGCTTGGGGTGAAACAACAAGTCGCCGCATTCAGACTTTCTCATATACCTGACAGCACCATTCCTCGCGCTGCCGGGTTTTAATTTCAGTCAGGGGAAGGGTCAAAAAACATTCAGCGACAGGGAGGGCTTTCTCCTGAAGAATTCCGGAAAGAATCAGCCGGCCCCGATCTGAGAGGAGGCGCACAAATTGAGGAGCGAGCCGGATCAGTTCCTCGGCGAAAATATTGGCCACAATCAAGTCAAAGCTTCCCTCGATCCGCGCCAGGATATCGCACCGAACCTCGATCACCGGGGACAGGCCATTCGACTCGATATTTCTTCGGGCAATTTCACCGGCATCGGCATCGATATCCGTTGCCAAAACATTTCGGGCACCGAGGGCGGCCGAAGCCATGGCCAGGATTCCCGATCCGGTACCGACATCGAGAACATTGTGAGGAGGTGAATTCGATTCAAAAGCCTCGCCCAGGCATTCCAGGCAAAGCCGGGTAGTGGCATGAGTCCCCGTTCCGAAGGCCATTCCAGGATCAAGACGAAGAACGATATCGTCCTCCGTTTCCATGATCTCTTCCCAGGATGGGCTGACCACCAGCCTCTTTCCCACCCGAAAAGACTGGAAATGCTGCTTCCACTTTTCCCCCCAATCTTCATCTCTTACCAAGGCTGGTTCCGGCAGCGGAGGGGTCCAGCCCGGAGTAAAGGAAGCAAGATCCTCCAATCCCGCGGCAATCGCCTCCCTCAGTGACGGCAAAAGAGCTTCGTCACCGGGGAAATAGGCCCGGATATGACAGACTGGGAGATAGGATTCCTGAGGATCGGGAGGAACAAAGGTGTCCAGTTTCCGTTCCTCCATCAGCACGCCGCTGGAACCCAGTTCCTGGAAAAGACCGCTTACCAGATCCACCCATTCGGCTGGAACGGGCAGGGCAATTTCAATCCATTTTTTTTCCATTGGGAGCACCTGAAATATTTTAGGGGAGAGAAAATCAAAAGCAATGGATTTTGTCTCGTTACAAAGTAAACTATTCCCATGGGAAGAATTTTATGATAGTGTTCTTCGATTTAACGGTATAATCTATATATATTATTGCATTTTGCTTTTTTAAAAAACCATTCATATCTCATTGATTGCATTTATTTAAAATTATGAAATTATTACCCTATGCATACCTTTTTTCCGACGCGACGGGAACAACCGTTGAAAAAATGGTAGATGCGGCTCTGACCCAATTTGAGGAGAAAAATGTTCAGGTTAAAAGGATCGGAAATCTTCGGTCCCGCGAGAGTATCCTCCTCGCCTTGGACGAAGCTGAGCGTCATCAGGGAATGATTGTTTACACAGTAGTCAATCAGGAGTTTGTCACACTTATTCAAGAGGAATGCGAGGCCAGAAATCTTCTCAGTATAGATTTATTTACTCCTTTATTGATGAAATTGTCCACTTATCTTGAGGCAACCCCCAAAAAGATGCCGGGCCTCTTTCATGGAGTGAACGACAAATACTATAAGAGAATCGAAGCGGTGGAATTTTCCGTCAAACATGATGATGGTCAGGAGCCCCAATCAATGCATCTTGCCGACATCATTTTGGTGGGGGTTTCACGAACAAGCAAAACACCCCTGTCGATGTATCTTGCCCATGAAGGATGGAAGGTTGCCAACATTCCAATTATCAAGGGAATTAAACCACCAACCGAACTTTTTGGAGTGAATCCGAAACGGGTTGTCGGGCTGCTGATTGATCCAAAACGTCTTCTGGAATTGCGAATCGCTCGACTTAAGATCCTGAGGCAGTACACACGCACCGCCTACGCTGATTATGACCAGATCGTGGAGGAAATTAAGGACGTCACAAAACTCTACCGACAACAATCATGGGCTGTTGTCAATGTTTCGGGTAAAGCTGTCGAAGAAACGACCAATGAGGTCCTTGTCAAGATGAAGCTTAAATAAGGCCACCGTTGTTTTGTTCCGATTTTTGCCAGGAATATCAGTTTTTTTTCAGAAAAAAAAAGAATTTTTCCAAAAAGTTGACGTCTATAAACATCACCAAGGAGGATCCCTAAATGAAAATCTTATTATTTGAAAAAAATAGCGGCCAGGCTGCAAATATTATCAAGGAACTTGATGAACTTAACATTCAAGCCGATGTTGCCGCAGACAAAGAGGAAGCATTGGCTATGGCCAGAAAAATGGCCTATGACCTGATCATATTGGGAATTTTACTGCCAGGTATCGAAGAAAGGGAGGTCGTCAATGCTTTAATGGAAAATGAAATTACTTCCCCTTTGATTTGCTTCCCCCAAATCCCTGGTCCACAGGATATGCCCGACACAAATGCACCAACCCAGGCTTTGGTCCCCCTCTTTAACAAACTTCAAGTGGTCCTTTCTGCTACAGAAGGCTCCCGCGGAGCCAGAATCACTTTCGGCCCCCTCGTGCTTGACCCGATTTCCCACAAGGTTTGGCGCAACAACAAGGAAATCAGCCTAACGCCCAAGGAATACACTCTCCTTGAATTTTTCATTCGACATCCCAACCAGATTCTCACCCGTACCATGATTGCCAACCATGTCTGGAATCAAAATTTTGATTTCTTCACCAACGTGATCGATGTATATATCAATTATCTTCGTAAAAAAATCGATTTCGGCTATGAAAAGAAACTGATTCACACGGTTCGGGGAAAAGGCTACATTCTGAAGGAGGAGTAAATTTGGGTTGCAAATTTTTTTCCGTTTTTCACCGCAGAAATGATTAACGGCCTATTTCCGTTTTAATTTGGGAGTATTCATGGCTAAGAAGATCATGATTATTTGCGGAAGTCCCCGTGAGAATGGCAACACCCTGACTATTTGCAATTGGGTCTCCAGTGGAGCGACCGAAGCCGGTGCTGCTGTAGAACTTATCCGTGCCGATCAAATCTCTCTCAAGGAAAGGGGTTGTGTGGCCTGCATGGGGTGTCAGAGTTCGGATAAATTTGCCTGCGTCATCAAGGATGATATCTCCTCGGTTACCGCCAGATTTCCCGAACAGGAAGTGCTGGTCTTTGCCAGCCCGGTCTATTTCATGGGGTTTTCGGCCCAGATCAAATGCATCATTGACCGTATGTACTCTCTTTTTAAAATCACCAGGGATGGCAAAGGAATCACCCACCCCTTACAATATACCCGGTTTGCTCTTATCGCTACTGCAGCCGGCAGTTACGATCACGGACTCAATCTTCTTGAAGACAACATGAAGGCTATTTCTTCCTTCTTTGGCAAGGAATACTCGACCCTTCTGGTTCCCCATGCGCCCGTCAAGGTCGGTTCAATCATCACCGATACCGAACTGTTGGAAAAATCTCTGGCATTCGGGAGAGAACTTGCTTCCTGATGAACATCCATAAGGGTCAATAAGAAAAGCCACCATTTGCATGGTGGCTTTTCTTATTCTGGTTTTAAAAATCCAAGGCTATTTTTCAGCGGAAACCTGGTTCATTCCTGCCAAAAGGAAGGCAATAGCCAAAAAAGCCCCTGGGGGTAGAATCATCAGCAGCATCGGAATAAATCCGCTTCCCAAGATGTTAATCCCGAAAAACGACCCATTCCCCAAAATCTCCCTGACACTGGCAATAGCTACCAGAGCGACCGTAAATCCGATCCCCATTACAATCCCGTCAACGGCAGAGCTTAAAACCGCATTTTTGGATGCGTAGGCTTCCGCCCGACCGAGAATGATGCAGTTAACAACAATCAAGGGGATGAAAATACCAAGCGCCTTATGAAGATCGGGAAGAAACCCAGCCATTACCAAATCAACAACGGTCACAAATGAAGCGATAATAACAATAAAAGCTGGGATTCGCACTTTGGAGGGAATTATCTTCCTCATGGCGGATATAACCACGTTGGAACAAATCAAAACAAACGTGGCCGCTACGCCCATGCCGATACCGTTTTCCACACTGGATGAGGTCGCCAGCGCCGGACAGAGTCCCAAGCCAAGCTTGAGAACGGCATTCTCAGTCCAGATACCTCTTTTAAGTTCACTGACCGGATTCATCTCTTCCCCCTTCACCCACCAATAATTTGGTCTTTATTCGCTTTATAAAATTCAAGGCCCTTACGAATTGCCCCGACCACCGCCCGAGGAGAAATAGTGGCAGCAGTTATCTGATCAAAATGCCCGCCGTCTTTCTTCACCCGCCAATCGGCATTATCCAGACTTTTCCCCTTAAACTGATTTTTCCAAGATTCTCCTTCGATCAAGGCTCCTAAGCCTGGCGTCTCTGCATGCTGGAGGATAGCGACCCCGGAAACCTGTCCGTTAGGCTCGATGCCAACCATTACGGCAATGCTTCCACTGTAGCCATCGGGGGCGACAACGCGGAAAGCAACCCCGGAAACTGCACCATCTTTTCGACCACGGTAAAAGGTGGTCTGCTCATCATTGCCTTTACTGTCCTTTCCAGTTACCAAAGAAACGGTATCCTGGTCCGGTGAGTTGTTGGCGGGGGGGAGCACCGCTTTAAGGGCACCCAGAGTGACCAATCGCCGCTGTTGGGCAATAGGTTCACGGGTAGCCTTTTCCACCATGGCCAGCAGCAGTGCTGAACCGGCGGTAATCAATGTAAGGATGAGGGCAAGGCGGCTGATTTCTTTCATTTGTATTCTCCTAACCCTTTTGAGTCACAAGCCCGAACTTCTTGGGCACGGTAAGACGGTCAATGACAGGTGTCGCCGAGTTCATCAGCAGGATGGAGAAAGCGACCCCTTCCGGATATCCACCAAACAGTCTGATGAGAATAGTAAGTATTCCGCATCCGGCCCCGAAAATCAGCATCCCTTTGGGGGTGATCGGCGTCGTGACCCAGTCGGTTGCCATGAAGAAAGCACCCAGCATCAAACCACCGGTGAAGAGATGGAAAACCGGGCTGGGATATTTACTCGAGTTGACCAACCAGAAAATGGTGGACAGAACGAGGGCGGAACCAATGAAGCTGACCGGGATATGCCAAGTGATGACTTTCCGGTAAATGAGGTAACAGCCACCGGCGAGAAGAGCGAAGCCGGAAAGAACCCCCAGTTGACCGCCGAACCCACCGAAGAGGACACTCCCAAGCTGAGCTTGAAGCTCTTCCGGTATGGCTCCGGTAAGGCCAACGGCCATTTTAACCTCGGAGAGAGGAGTTGCCGATGTAATTTCATGGGTGCGCGGCATCATCCAGGTGGTCATCTGCACCGGGAAGGAGATCAACAGCACGGTACGGCCGATGAGCGCAGGGTTGAAGGGGTTGTAGCCCAGCCCGCCAAAAACCTGCTTGCCGATTACGATGGCTGCCACACCGCCAAGCAGGGCCATCCACCAGGGCGAGTTGGGAGGCATGTTCAGCGCCAGCAGAATTCCGGTCATCGCCGCGCTGCCATCGCCGATGGTGATCGGCAAGCCACGAACCTTCTCCCAGGCGGCCTCGGAGGCCATACAGCCGGCGATGGCCAGAAGCATCACGATGAAGGGCTGGACCACTCCAAAGGAATAGATCCACAAAACAACGCAGGGAAGCAATGCATAGATGACATCCCGCATCGCCTTGGCCGTAGTACCCCCTTCATGAACATGGGGTGATGAAGAGATGTATAATGTCTTATCCACGTCAAACCTTCCTTCTCTTCGCTATAATTGCGCCTTTAGCCTGCCGCAGGGATTGAATCAGAGGAATTCTGGCAGGACAGATGTAGGTACAACTCCCACACTCGATGCAATCCATGGCGTTCAACTTTTCAGCCTCGTCAATCAAACCCTTGCGGGTTCTGAAGGCGATTTCGGTCGGGAGAATGAAGGCCGGGCAGGCGCGGACGCAGTTTCCGCAGCGCACGCAGGGACCTTCCGGTTCCTTCAGAACCTGCCCCTCACTGAAGAGCAGCACTCCGGAAGTTCCGCGGGTGGCGGGAATATCAAGGGACACAGCGGCCATCCCCATCATGGGTCCGCCTTGGATCACTTTGCCCAAATCCCCCTTTACGCCACCGCAATACTCAACCAATTTGGATAGGGGTTGGCCGATCTTGATGCGCAGATTCTTGGGCTCGGCAACGGCAGAGCCGCTGACGGTGGCAATCCTCTCGATCAAAGGGATCCCACGGCGGACGGCATCATTGATCGCCGCAGCGGTGCCCACGTTCTGAACCACGCAGCCGCAATCCATCGGCAGACCACCCGAAGGAACCTCCCGTCCTGTCAGCGCGTAGATCAGCTGCTTCTCGGCCCCTTGCGGATATTGGACTTTCAACGCGCCGACCTCAATCCCCCGGCCGGCACAGGCCTTGGTCATCAAATCGATGGCGTCCGGCTTGTTGGCCTCGATGCCGATAATGGCCTTTTCTACTCCGAGAACCTTCTTGATAATGAGGATTCCCTCGATGATATTCTCGGGTTCCTCGATCATCAGGCGGTGATCGGCCGTCAGATAGGGTTCGCACTCGACACCATTGAGGATGAGGTAATCGATTTTCTTGTCCTCAGGTGGACTCAACTTGACATGAGTCGGGAAGGTTGCGCCACCCATGCCGACGATACCGGCGTCCCGGATACGATCCTTGATCTCCTGAGGCGTCAAGGTATCCGGATCAGCTCCGGCCAGACTGTCGTCCCAGGCATCCTGTCCGTCGGCCTTGATGACGACCGCGGGAACCCTGGTGCCAGCCGTGCCAAGCCTGGGCTCCACAGCGACAACTTCCCCCGATGTGGGAGCATGGATCGGCACCGACACAAAACCCTTGGGAGTGGCGATCAACTGACCCTTCTTTACGGTATCACCCTTCTTGACACAAGCCTCGGCCGGAGCGCCAATATGCTGGGAGAGAAGGACCACCAGCTCATCCCCTTCCGCCAATGGACAGACCTCAATCGCTTTCTTTTCGGACCATGCTTTGTTGTCTGGAGGGTGAAGTCCCCCTTTGAAAGTTTTCAACTCCATGTTGGTTTCCTTATGTTGACAGGAAGGTTTTCAAATATTTTCTTCAGCTTTGGCCTCAAAATCAGCGTTACCGCCCGTTTCAGGATTTGAATGTGCTTCCTTCCGGATACCCGGCGGCAAAGTCGCGGATACACTTGGTCGGGCACTTCTCCATGCCGGCTATCGCCTGTTCGGCATCATAGGTGTCGTACTTGACGGAAGCCAGGAAATTTTCCACCTCGTAAACCTCGGGAGAGGTACGTTTGCAAAGCTGACAGCCGATACAGCCGATCTTACAATAGGATTTGACCATGGGGCCTTTATCATGGCTGTTACAGAGCACATGAACCGTGGCACTCTTGGGGGTCATTTTGATCACTTTCCGGGGGCAAACGGAAACGCATTTCTTACAGCCCGTGCATTTCTCCCGGTCGATGACGGCGAGCCCCTGCGGAGTAATTTCGATGGCGCCGAACGGACAAGCCGCAACACAGGTCCCCAGACCCAGACAGCCGCCCGGGCAATCCTTGGGGCCGCCCGCCAGCATCTGGGCCGTTATGCAATCCTGCACGCCAAGATATTTATATTTGTCTTTGGCCTTCTCATTGTCGCCCTGGCAACAGACCACGGCCACCATGGGATCGGCGACAACTGCCTCAACCCCCATTATCTGAGCTATCTTTTCAACGACAGCTTTGCCGCCAGGGGTGCAGAGGCTGGGATCAACCTGCCCCGATGCCACTGCTTTTGCGTAACCGCTGCAGCCAGGATAACCGCAGGCGCCGCAGTTGGCGCCCGGCAGGGCGTTGAGAATGGCCTCTTCTTTGGGATCCACTTCCACGGCAAATTTCTTCGACGCAAACCCCAAAATAACCGCCGCCAGAAATCCGATACCGCCAAGACTCAGAACCGCTCCAATCATTGTGGTAATTCCTTCTCCGTAAAAAGCCGACTCTTTAACCCTTCACCAGACCGGCGAATCCCATGAACGCCAAGGACATCAGACCTGCCGTCAGAAATGCAATGGGCAACCCTTGGAAACACTTCGGAACGGGACCGAGATCGACCCGCTCCCGAATGCCGGCCATCAGGACCATTGCCAGGGTAAAGCCAAGAGCGGCGCCGATGGCGAATATGACACTCTCCAGGAAGGAGTAGCCCACCTGGATGTTGAGAACCGCCAAACCCAGAACCGCGCAGTTGGTGGTAATCAGGGGGAGGAAGATGCCCAGGGACTGGTAAAGAACCGGACTGGTTTTCTGGATCACCATTTCGACCAACTGCACCAGGGATGCGATAACCAGGATGAAGGCGATGGTCTGGAGGTACTCGATTCCGAACTTGGCCAGGATGAAATATTGAATCACCCAGGTCACCATGGCGGCAACCGCCATGACGAAAGTAACGGCCGCCCCCATGCCGATAGCGGTGTCGATTTTCTTGGAAACCCCCATGAAGGGGCAGAGCCCAAGAAACCGGGCCAAGACGAAGTTGTTGACGAAAATCGAACTCACAAGGATGATCAAGAAACCTGTCATACCTGACTCCGTATAAAAAAATGTAGTTGATTCAATCTGACTCCATTCCGGTGGTTGTTTATAGACAAGTTTTTTTTGATTGTCAAATTCTTTTAACCGACATTGAACCAAATTTCCTGAATTTCCGGTCTCTTTAACAATCTTCCCCAAATTATTTCGGCCCGATAGATGGCCTTTCTAAAAACTTTTCCCGTGCCTTTTTTTGTAGTATTGCTAACCTTTGGGGACCATGGTCCAAGGGTTTAAATTGTCCGCATCAAGGAGAGAAAAAAATGGCTACCCGTCCTCTTTCTGAAATCCTTTTCCACCAGGCCCGGCATCTTTTCCCCGGCGGTGTCAACAGCCCCGTTCGCGCCTTCAAGGCCGTGGGGGGCATTCCTGTTTTTATTCAAAAGGGAGCAGGTTCCCATCTTTTTGATGCAGACGGTATCGAATACATCGATTTTGTCGGCTCCTGGGGTCCGTTGATTCTTGGTCATTGCCATCCCCAGGTTCAGAATGCCATTATCTCCGCCGTCCATTCAGGAACCACCTTCGGCGCCCCCTCATATTTAGAATCGGAGCTTGCCGAATTGGTCATTGAAGCATTTCCCCAAATTCAAAAACTGCGCATGGTCTCTTCCGGCACGGAAGCGGTCATGAGCGCCATCCGCCTGGCCCGCGCCTTCACCGGCCGCGAAAAGATCATCAAGTTCACCGGATGCTACCACGGCCATGGCGATTCCCTGCTGGTCAAGGCGGGCAGCGGCTCGGCCACCCTGGGGATTCCCTCATCTCCGGGGGTCCCCCTTGCCTTGGCCGAGCAGACCCTTACAGCCCGCTACAACAACCTCGGCGATGTGGAGACGCTGGCGGCCGCCAACCCCGACAGCATCGCCGGCCTGATCGTGGAACCGATCGCCGGAAATATGGGATGTGTCCCTCCACAGCCGGGTTTTCTGGCCGGCCTTCGCGAAATCTGCACCCGACATGGGATCGTCCTGATTATGGATGAGGTGATGACAGGGTTCCGGGTCGCCTTCGGCGGCGCCCAGGAGCTATATGGCATCCAGGGGGATCTGGTCTGCCTGGGAAAAATCATCGGCGGCGGCATGCCGGTGGGCGCTTTCGGAGGAAGGGAAGAAATCATGAGAATGCTGGCGCCGGAGGGGCCGGTTTACCAGGCCGGTACCCTGTCGGGCAATCCGGTGGCCATGGCCGCCGGGATTGCTACGCTGAAACGGCTAAAGGACAAAAAAATTTATCAGGAACTTGAGGAAAAAGGAGATAGTATCGAGAAAGGATTACAAACAATTGCCGCCAAACATCCGAACCTCTGTTTTCAGCGGGTTGGTTCGATGTTCTGCCTCTATTTTCAACCCGGCCCGGTTTGTTCTTTCGAGGACGCGAAACGATCCGATACCAAAGCCTTTTCACAATTTTTCCATTGCATGCTGGATCGGGGGATATATCTTCCCCCCGCCCAGTTCGAAGCCTGCTTCATCAGCGCCGCTCATACCAAGGACGACCTTCAAGGTTTTCTGGCAGCTGCCGAGGCATCCCTCCAGTGCCTTTACGGATGAAGTGGACTTCGTTCACAACCTTTCCAAGGTTGAAAAGGACACTGTAATTCCAACTGGTTGCAATTGATTCCAGACGTTACGGACCGCCTCCCGGCGGCCAGGAAAAGGGGCAAAAACCAATTGACAGTCCCGGAACCCTGTGATATTCAAACAACGCTTATTCTCTTTGGTCCGCTGTGAGACAACGGATGGGAGAAGATAGACGTCAGCTTGTCCGCTCCCTGGGGATGGTTTCGAGCATCGGTGTCTGCATGGTCGCCTCGACAGTTATCGGGCTGGCCATGGGGTATTACCTCGATAAATGGCTCGATACTTCTCCTTGGTGCACCTTGATTTTCCTTGTATTCGGCATCGTTTCGGGTTTCCGCAATATTTATATCCTGACCCGGCGGGAGCTGAAGCGCCAGCAGGAGCAGAACCATCGAGACAAGGGAAACGGCGACGGCTCCAAGCGTGAAGATTGATTCCGAGGAACAGTTGCTCCAGCAGATTTCGCGGCAGAATGCCGTCATTGCTGTCGCCTATTTTCTCATCAGTCTTCTGTGGTCATCTCTGGCGGTTACTCTGAGCGTTATGGCGGGCGCCCTTATAGCCATCTGCAGT
>JAAZDE010000019.1 GCA_012512925.1 Desulfuromonadaceae bacterium | reverse complement strand
TATCGGGTCCGGCAGTCCTGTCAAATCATCTTTTCCCGGCAGCGAATTTCTTTTCCCAAGCCTCGTTTATAAATATATCTTTCTTGCCGTTTCCCTCCGCAAGCAATCCGGTGCCTTTTTTACCCCGTCCTCCACCTTCCATCTGATTTTACAACCCTTTGAACTAAAATAGATTTTTTGGAAATATCAAGCAAGAATCCCTGCCCGATGGGGGTTTGCGGTTTGCCGACGTCGATGCTCTCTCATCCTCAACGGCAAAACGATTTCAGAGCTTGCGGATTCTACCGGGAACAGCTTCTGGGGCGGTTTTCCGGCTGCGGGGTTTTTACCTCCGGGAGAATTCCGCCGCCAGCCGGAGAGATACCTTATCGGAAATTACTTTTATAGATTTGGCAAGGTGGAGAAACACGATGGAAATCATTCAAAATACAAACATTGATTTTGTTGGAAAGAATCGGCTCGCAGTAATTTTGTCCCTGGTGATCATTATGGCCGGACTCGTTTCCCTGTTTGTCAAGGGTGGACCGGACTACGGTATAGACTTTGCGGGAGGAACGCTGCTTCAAATCAAGTTTTCCAATCCGACGGAAACCGCGAAAATCCGCATTGCCCTCCAGAATATCGGCCTGGGTTCATTTACCGTTCAACAATTCGGCACGGAAGCCGATGAATTTCTCATCCGGGCCAAGGAAACAAAGGGCAATCTCCAGGAATTTTCGCGGCGCGTGAAAGAGGCCTTGGAAACTAATTTCGGGAACGGTAAACTGGAGGTCCGCCGTGCTGAGATGGTGGGGCCCCAAGTGGGAAAGGATTTGAAGAAAAAGGGGGCAATGGCGCTCCTGTATGCCATAATCGGCATGCTGATCTATATATCCTGGCGATTCGAATTCCGGTTTGCCGTCGGCGCGGTTGTCGCGCTGACCCATGACGTTCTGGTCACTTTGGGGTTGTTCTCGATTTTTAGCAGAGAAATAGACCTCACCAGTATTGCCGCGTTCATGACCATCATCGGTTACTCTCTCAACGATACCATCGTCATTTACGACCGCATTCGGGAAAATCTGAACACATGCCCGAATGAAAATTTTTCTTCGGTGGTGAACCGAAGTATCAATGAAACCCTGTCCAGAACCCTCTTAACCTCGGGAACCACTCTTCTTGTAGTCGGTGCTCTGTTTTTCCTGGGGGGGGTCATCATCAACAATTTTGCTTTTGCCCTGCTGGTCGGGATTATCGCCGGAACCTATTCTTCGATCTTTGTGGCCGGCGCGTTGGTGTTGTTTTGGGAAAAATTGAGCCCCAGACAGGTAATCGAGAAAACTTCATCCTGACTTGATTAGCCAGGGGTTTCCCGGACAGTTTAAAAAGAGGATTCAATCACTCATGACTTATACCGCTTCCTTGAAAAAACCGGCCCTGGACTTTTCCCGTCAGGATTTCCCAATACTCCTCGAAACCTGGTCGGTTCAGGAAGCCCTCGATTTTATTCGGGAGCATGGGGTTGGCGAAAAAATCGTCTACTTCTACGTTGTAGACCATGGGGCCCGTCTGACCGGGATTGTGCCGACCCGTCGTCTATTGACTTCTCCCCTCGAAAAAGAGCTTGCCGAGATTATGATCAACCGCATCGTAACCATTCCCGATACGGCCACCTTGATGGATGCCTGTGAAATGTTCGCCATTTATAAATTTCTTGCTTTCCCCGTGGTGGATGAGGAACGGCGGATCGTCGGTGTTATCGATGTCGGAGTGTTTACCGATCAGGTCCTGGACATGGAAGAGCGCGAGCGTATGGATGAGGTTTTCGAGTCCATCGGCTTCCGCATTTCTCAAATCAAGGGCGCCTCTCCGTTGCGAATGTTCCGGTTCCGTTTTCCCTGGCTGCTGGCCACCATAAGCAGCGGCACCTTTTGCGCTCTTCTGGCCAGCGCCTTTGAAATGACCCTGGCCAAAAGTCTGGTGCTGACTTTTTTTCTGACTCTGGTTCTGGGGTTGGGGGAAAGCGTCAGCATGCAATCCATGACCGTCACCATCCAGGCGCTGCGTTCGATGCAGCCGACCATGCGCTGGTACGTAAAAGCATTCCGTCAGGAAGCGGTCACCGCCCTTTTACTGGGAACGGCCTGCGGATCGTTGGTGGGACTGATCGCCTGGTTGTGGCGGGGGGAGGGACTGGTTGCGCTGGCCATCTGTTTGAGCATTCTGCTGATTCTGCTGACGGCCTGCC
The DNA here is from genome assembly GCA_012512925.1 of Desulfuromonadaceae bacterium. Taxonomy (GTDB): domain Bacteria; phylum Desulfobacterota; class Desulfuromonadia; order Desulfuromonadales; family JAAYDE01; genus JAAYDE01. Next base: position 23,898 of record JAAZDE010000019.1, on the reverse strand, counting down.
TTCTCGGCCTGAGCATTCCGACCCTGCTGCATGCCCTGAAACTTGATGTGAAAATCGCCGCGGGGCCGGTGACCCTGGCCAGCGCCGACATCATGACCCTCCTCTTCTATTTTTCCATCGCGTCGCTTCTTTTGCCATGAGAGGCGGCCCCGGAAAAGGGGCGAAAGGTCTCCGGGAAGGCGGAAAATCCTGGCGCCGCCACCCCCGGAGAAAGCGGCCTTCATTTTTCCTCGGCCAGGCGGCGCGCCTCTTCAACCAGCGCCTCGGCCAAGCAGTTCTCCGCCACCTTGCGGAGAATTTCACCGCGGCGGAACAGCAACCCCTCCCCTACCCCGCCGGCGATGCCCACATCGGCCTCCCGCGCCTCGCCGGGACCGTTGACAGAGCAGCCCATCACGGCGATGGTGAGTGGAGCCGGCAGGTCACGGAGGCGGCTTTCCACCTCCTCGGCGACCCGGATCAGATCGATGCGGCAGCGCCCGCAGGTCGGACAGCTGATAAAGACCGGGCCGCGCTGTCTCAGGCCGAGAACCTTGAGAATCTCCCAGCCGACGCGGACCTCATCCACCGGATCGCCGGTCAGGGAAACCCGGATGGTGTCGCCGATCCCTTCGGCCAGCAGCATGCCGATGCCGATGGCGCTCTTGATGGTTCCCCCCCAGACCGTCCCGGCTTCGGTGATGCCGAGATGCAGAGGGCAATCGGTCTTTGCCGCCAGCAGCCGGTAAGCCGCCAAGGTGCGGCGGATATCGGACGCCTTGACGCTGATCTTGACGGCGTCGAAGTGGAGATCCTCGAGCAGGCGCAGATGACCCAGGGCGCTCGCCACGATCGCCTCCGGCGAGGCATGGCCGAAGCGTTCCAGCAGTTCCTTTTCCAATGAGCCGCCATTGACGCCGATACGGATCGGCAGTTTGCGTTCCGCGCAGACCCGAACCACCTCCGCCACTTTCCAGCGCTCCCCGATGTTGCCCGGATTGATGCGCAGGCCGGCCACACCGTTTTGGGCCGCCGCCACCGCCAGGCGGTAGTCGAAATGGATGTCGGCGATGACCGGAATAGGGCTGGCGGCGCTGATTCTCTTTAACGCCGCCGCCGCTTCCTGGTCGGGTACCGCGCAGCGCACCAGCTCGCAGCCCGCGGCGGCCAAAGCCTCGATCTGGGCCACGGTTGCCGGAATGTCGCGGCTGTCGCTGGTACACATCGACTGCACCGAGATGGGCGCGTCTTCTCCCACCGGAACGGAACCGACCATGATCCGCCGGGTACGGTGTCTTTCCACGGATATTCTCCTCTTGTTTCAGGGCTTGACGATTCCGCTCCACTATAGGAAGTTGTCGGCACGGCCGTCAAGCGTCCCCGGCCAACATGATCTACTCCCCAAAACTCGACAAAACCGCCCCATCCGCTATGCTTTCCACGGAAACCCGTGCGCCAGGCGCCGAAAAAGGAAAGGATCTCTCCATGGAAAAACACATCCTCTGCCTCAACAGCGGCTCGTCCTCTATCAAATTCGCCCTTTACCGTCTCGGCACGGGGGAAGAACTGGTGGTCAAAGGGGCCATCGAACGAATCGGCATGGCCGGCAGCTGGCTGTGGATACAGGACGGCACCGGCCGCCGCGTCACCGACCGCATTCAGGATTTTCCTACCCACGGCGCGGCGGTCAAGGCCCTGCTCCATGACATCATGGAGGAAAACCGGCTCCCCTCCCCCGACGGCGTCGGCCACCGCGTCGTTCATGGCGGTCCCGAACACACCGTCCACGAGGTGGTCACCCCGGAGTTGGTTTTCGCCCTGCGCCGCTTCATCCCCTTCGCCCCTTTGCATATGCCGGCGGAAATTCTCGGCATCGACGCCGTTTCCGGCCAGTACCCGGAACTGGGGCAGGTGGCCTGCTTCGACACCGCCTTCCACCGTAACATCCCCGAAATCGCCCGTCGGCTCCCCATGACCCGCACCCTGTGGCACGAAGGGGTGTTCCGCTACGGTTTCCACGGACTCTCCTACGAATACATCGTCGCCGCTCTCGGCGACGACGTCCGGGGCCGCGTCATCGTCGCCCATCTCGGCAACGGCGCCAGCATGGCGGCGCTCCGTAACGGGGTCTCCGTCGACACCACCATGGGCTTCACGCCCACCGGCGGCCTGATGATGGGAACCCGCAGCGGCGATCTCGATCCGGGGATTCTGATTTATCTGATGGAGGAAAAAGGATACGACGCCAACCAGTTCAACAAGTTGCTCAACCAACGCAGCGGTCTGATCGGCGTGTCGGGAATCAGCTCCGACATGAAAACCCTGCTGGAAAAAAGGGACAACGAACCTCACGCGGCCCAGGCCATCGAAATGTACTGCTATCACGCCCGCAAGGCCATCGGAGCAATGTCGGCGGTACTCGGCGGTCTCGACGGCCTGGTCTTCACCGGCGGCATCGGGGAGCGGGCCGCCCCCGTTCGGGCCATGATCTGCGAAGGACTCGACTACCTCGGCATTTGCCTCGACGGGGAAAAGAACGCCCAACACGCCGCTATCATCTCGCCGCAGGAATCCCCCTGCACGGTGCGGGTCATCCCCACCAACGAAGACATGGTCATCGCCCGCCATACCCGGCGTCTGCTGTTTCCGGGAGTGTGAGAAAGGCCGGTCCGAAAATCCCCAACAGGACAGGTTTAGGCGCCGCAAGCCCCTTTCTCTGCCGACGCGGCTTTGTCTGTTGCGGCAGATTCCCTCAGAACAGCAGCACCGGGCAGGCGACGTGGTGAAGGACGTAGTTGGAGACCGAGCCGAAAAGAACATCCCGAATCACGCCTGTCCCGCGGCGGCTGAGAATGACCAGGTGGAACCCCTCCTCGTTGGCGATACGACAGATCACCTCCCGGGGCGAACCCGATTCCAGCCGCGTATCCACGATCAACCCTGCCTCCCGGAAAAAATTCGCCTGCTTTTCAATCAAAGCCCTTCCCGTACTCCGCGCGTGCTGTTCCACCATGTCCACCTGAAAGTCGGGGATCATCCGATAGGCCAGCCTGTCCACATCGATCACGTGCAGCACTGTCAAAACCGATTGAAAATGCTCGCTGTTTTCAACGATCGCGGCGATGGTGCGGGCCGAGGTTTTGGAACCATCCACGGGGACAAGAATCTTGCTGTTCCGCAACAGCACCATGAGAAACCTCCGTCAGGTCAGTGGCCGTAGACGAGGCGCGGCAGGAACAGCACCAGATCGGGCCAATAGGTGAGCAGGATGAGAATGGCGGTCTGGATCGCCAGGAAAGGCAGAACCGCCCGTGAAACGAAGAGCAGATCGCGATCGACGACGGCGCTGGAGATGTAGAGACTGACCCCCAACGGTGGCGTACAATAGCCGATACCGAGGTTGATGGTCATCAGCAGCCCGAAATGGAGGGTGTCGATGCCGAATTTGGCCAGCAGCGGCAGAAAGATCGGAGTCAGGATCAGGGTCGCCGAGATGATGTCCATGAACATCCCGATCACCAGCAGCAAAATGTTGACCGCCAGCAGGAACATCCACGGGGAACTGACGTTTTCGACCACCGCCGTGGCGATTTTGCCGGGGATCTGCTCGAAGGTCAAGTACTCGCCGAACACCGAGGCGCCGGCGACGATGATCAGCAGGGTGGCGGAGGTGACCGCGGAAGAGACAACAACCTTTTTGACATCTCGCAGCTTCATGTCTTTGTGGATGAAGATCTCCACAAAGAGTGCGTAAAAACAGGCCACCACCGCCGCCTCGTTGGCGGTGAACAAACCGGAATAGATGCCGCCGAATATGATCAGCGGCAACAGCAGGGCCCAGATCCCCTGCCGCACCACCTTGACCACCTCCCGGAAGGGAAGTCGCTCCAGAGTTTCGAAATTTCTGCGGCGCGAGTAGAAAAAAGCGTAGGCCGACATGCCGAGGATGATCAGCAGACCGGGGATGAAACCGGTCAGAAACAAGGCTTCCAGAGAGTCATTGGTGACCATGGCGTAGAGGATCATGGAGATCGACGGGGGAATGACCACTCCCAGGATCGGCGCGGCGGTCATGATGCCGACGCTGAACCCCTCCTCATAGTCATGCTCGATAAGAGCGGGAATCATGAAACCGCCGATAGCTACCACGGTAGCCACTGTAGAACCGGAAATGGCCCCGAACAGCCCGCAGGCGATGACCCCGGCAATGGCCAGCCCGCCGGGAAGGAAGCCGGTTACCGCATTGGCGGTCTTGACCAGTTTGCCGACGATGCTGCCGGTGGTCATGATGTTGCCGCAGAGGACGAAGAAGAGCACCACGATCAGGGCGAACTTGTCCATGCTCCGATAGAGGACCTCGATGACGATCATCGGGTCGATGCCGGCAATCAGCGTCAGACCAACGAGCCCGGTGAAAAACAGCGCCATGAACACCGGAACGGTGGCCGCCAGGGTGCCGAACAGAACAGCCAGAATGATGAGATAGGAGTTTTCCACAATTGGTCTTCTTTGCCGGTGGCGGCGACCGGGCATTCTCCGTACGCCCGCCAGTTTCGGGAAATCGTCAATTTTCCTTTGGTTTCGTCCCCGCAGGCCGCCTTTCCTGAACCATGACCATCAAAGTGCGCAGAATCATCATCACCCCGACCACGGGCAGAACCGCGTAAAAATACCATTCCGGGATCTGCAGGGTGGCAGTGCGCGCAAAGGAGTCCTTTTGAACCCGCACCATCAACTGCCAGCCGAGCCTGATGATGAGTGATCCGAAAATAATTACTCCCAGATGGTGGAGATAGGTCAAGGGCTTCTTGATGGCAGGAAACAGCTGGGGAAGGGCGTCGATGCGGATCAGGGAACGATTGCGGATGGCGGCGCTGCAGCCGATGAAGGTGGTGAAGAAGATCACCTTGCGGACCACCTCGTCGGACCAATAGAGACTGATGGGAGAGGTCTTCCGCAGGATGATATTGGCCATCGCCACCACCAGGGCCAGGGAAACCGAAAGAAAAAGCGACCAATCCTCGATGAAGGTCAGAACCGCGTCAAGATATTGCAAAGCTTTCTTCGACATGACAGCTCCCAAGGTGGGACACAACCGGAATCTGGAATCTGTTCCTCAACCCACCCGCCAGGGTATCGATTCCAGCCGAAACCCAAAACGCACCAGCCACAGCTCACCGGGCGGGACCATTACCGACACATTGCAACATTCTGTCGATAAAAAAGCCGGGAAACACTTCCCGGCTTTTTAAAGAACGGGAGAAGTCCTCATCAACCGCCTAAAGTGCTTCTGACCTTGTCGAAATAATCAACTCCAATCCGCTCCCGCCATTCCTTGTAAACCGGCGCGCATTTGTCGACCAGAACCTTCTTGTCTTCCGGCGAAAGAGGGAAGAATTGCACGCCGTTGACCCTGGCCGCGGCCATCTGGTCTTCCTGCTGCCGGCGAGTCAATTGCCGCGACCTGGCGGACTCCTCTTCGATCACATCGATCAGCATCTTCTGCAGATCGGCGGGAAGCTTGTCGAACCAACGTTTGTTCATGAGGTGAATGTAGAGGCCCTGGGCGTAATCGACCTGGGTGAAATACTTGGCCACATCGAATTTCTTGGTGATGTTGCAAACGATTGGGGTGTGGTCAAGGCCGCTGATGACACCGGTCTGCAGCGCCTGAGGTACATCCGCCCAGGGCATGACCGTGAATTTCAGCCCCCAGGCCTTGTAGATGTCGGCATTGACCGGGGCCTCGGCGATGCGGAAGTTGACTTTTTGAGCCTCCTGGAGATTCGTCACCGGCGTGGTGGTGCCCCAGCCGTAGATGCCATAGCCGGTGATGTCCACCACCATGATCCCGCTGGCCAGGGCACTTTTGCTGAACGGCCCGAAAAGTTCCGGATCGCCGCGAAATGCGTCGAGTTTGTCAAAGGTGTTGACGATATAGGGGAGATTGACGATGCCGAGAATATTGGAAACGTTGGCCGCGACCACCGAAGAGCAGAGCATGCCGTGAATGGCCCCCATCTTCAGTTTGTTGAGAACGTCCTTCTCCCCGCCCAGTTGGGAGAGAGGACGGAAATCGACATAGAGGCGTCCCCCGGACCTTTCCCAAACGGCATCGCGGATGCGGTATCCGGCCGCCCCCCCTTCGATGACCGGATGGGAGACATTGGAAAGGATGTAGGTGAATTCGGCGCCACTCGGATCGAATTTGGGCTTCCAACTCGCCAGAGGGTCTTTCTTTTCTTCAGCCGATGCGCCCGTGGCCACTGTGAGCAGACAACAGAGCAGGGTCAAAAACGAAAAAATTGAAAATCTTTTCATGGCGGCATATCCTTTGGCAATATGTTGCGCTGGAGACATACAGACAGCGAGCTCCCTTTATATAAAAAACTGTTTTATTTTTCAAATAATAAATTCCCAAAAGGGAAAAATCCGATTCCTTTATGCTATTTTTTGCCGCTATCCGGGAAGGAAACATCTCGATGATATGTGACAGCCAACTCTTCGCCGCGTTTATGGACAGCCTCAAAAATCCTTTTCTCTTTGTCGACAACGACCATATCATCCGCTACCTGAACCGGGCGGCCAAAGCTCACTATTCCGAGGGAGAAAAACTGATCGGGCGTTCCATTCTCGACTGCCACAACGAAGATTCCCGACGGCAAATCCTGGAGATTTTCGAAAAAATGAAGGAAGGGCTGGAGGAGCGGCTGATCACCGACAACGAACGCCACCGGATCTACATGCGCGCGGTCAGAGATCCTCTCGGCCGGCTACTGGGCTATTATGAGCGCTATGAGCCGCCGCGGAAAGGTGCCGAGCCGACTCCATGAAACCATATCGGCAGGGAAAAACCACCCCCTTTTTGCCAAGATGACGAAAAAAACGCTTTATATCCCCATCACCCATCCCAGCCAGATCGCGGTCTCCGACCGGGTAGGTTTCCTCTATAAGGATCGGCAGTGCCAGGGAAGGGTCTGCCGCAAGGGATCCCGTTATGCCTATGTGGTCTGCGACGACCAACGGGAATTCCAGGTCCCCTATCCGCTGCTGCGAAAAATCCCCGGCGCCATGGGTCCCATTTCCTCAAGCCTCTCCGACAGACGGCGGTTGGCTTTCCAGATCAACGAAAGGGTCGGTTTCAAAAACAAGGACCGGATTCTCGAGGCAGTCATCCTTCGCCTCAATCCGAAGCGGGCTCATGTTCTCTGCGACAACGGGGATGAATACCGGGTTTCCTATGGATTGCTGAAAACCTGCGCCGCTCGGCCCGGAGAAGACCGGAAAAATCCGCGGGGCGAGGAGAAACTGACGACTGTGGCCCGGCGCGCCCGTCAACTGCTCAACCAACACGGTCTCGAAAATTGGGGTTTTCATTTCGACGAGGCCACTCGAAGGGCGGGATGCTGCCGCTACGGCCGAAAAACCATCTCCCTCTCCCACGGTTTTGCCGTGGCGGCAACGGATGGGGAAATCGATGAGACCCTGCTCCATGAAATCGCTCACGCTCTGGTCGGGCCAAGCCACCACCACGACATCGTCTGGCGGGCCAAGGCCATCGAAATCGGCTGTTCGGGACAACGCTGCCACGAGTTCCGCTTTACCCCTCCCCGCTACATAGTCCACTGCGAAAACCGCTGCTGGACAGCCACCGCCGAACGGCGCACAAGGGGCGGGGTCTGCCGTTGCTGCCACGGCCAACTGATTTATCTCACCTACTCCGAGACGCGCTATCGGGAAGAGATCGAAAAGGCCACACCAAAAAAGAAATAGCCGCGGATCAGGGTTTCATACCTTTTTTGACACTTTTCAACTTTTGCTTCGCTGCTTGGTAAATCGTTCGTAAAGGCGCAGCAGGATTCCCTGCCGCGCCTCGATGGCCCCTTCCGGGCACAACTCCTGACAGCAGAAACAGCCGATGCAGAGCCGTTTATCGATTTCCAGAAAACCCGCGTGGACGGAAATAGCTTCGACCGGGCAGTGACGCTGGCAGATGCCGCAGAGAAGGCATCTGCCCATATCGACTTCCGGCAGGGCGGAAAGGCTTTTGTTCAACCCGCGACGCAAAAAAGAGGGGATTCCGAAGCCGATGTCCCCTTCCCGCGCCGGGCGGAAAGAAGGCGGGCGCAGGCTTTCCAGAGGGGGACCGAAAAGTTCGAGGTCGTCCAGAAAACTGCCGGGACAGCCCTCTTCCCGGGCGATTTTCTGGGTCCAGACTGCGTCGGGACGAAGCCCCAGCATGGCAAAGGCGGCGGTATCCACGGCCAGCGGATTGCAACCGCCCAGCAGCGCCCCCACGGCGACCGGAGTACCGCTGCCGGGACCGTTCCCTTCCATGGCCATGACCGCGTCGACCACCGTCAGGGCCGGCGCCACATGGCGGGCCAGATCCAGCAGCAAGCGCGCGAAGAGAGCCTTGTCGCTTCCCGCCTGCAGGTGCAGGTTGACCTTGCGCAAGCCGACGACGACCCCGAAAAGATTTTTGATGGCGCCGGTGCCCCCCATCATCTGATGGGTCTTGAGTTTGGGGAGATTGATGATGACATCGGCCTCCAGCGCCTCCCGGGCGATCTCTAAACGGGGAAAACGGCCGATGTCGTGAGGGAAAGGAACCGATTCGCGGAAATGAGCCAGAGCGGCCCCGGTATCGCGGACGACATCGAGGATGCCGCATTTCGCGGCTACGGAGAGGGTCGAGCCAACCCCCGGCGAATCACCGACCCAGGGAACCCCGCCGCACTCCTGAACCAGGCGGATGATGCCCCTGACCACCTCGGGGTGGGTGGTGACCGCCTTTTCAGGCGGCCTGGCAGAGAGCATGTTCGGCTTGATCAGCACCCTTTGGCCCGGGCGGACGAAGGCCGCCATCCCTCCCAGCGGCGCCAGCAGTTCCCGCAGAGCGGCCAGAATGATTTCTGCGCCATAGCCGGAAGCGGAGATTATGGAAACAGGATATTTCAATCGGTGAGGATCTTGATATGGAGGCGGCGGCTTCGAGGGCCGTCGAATTCACAGAAATAGACCCCCTGCCAGGTGCCGAGAAGGGGACGGCCGTTTTCGACGATGAGCCAGAGACTCACTCCGACCAGGGAACTTTTGATATGGGCGGCGCTGTTCCCCTCGCCATGCCGGTAGCCGTCGTCGAAGGGAACCATCCGGTTGAGTTCCATGACCATATCCCGCACCACATCGGGATCGGCGTTTTCGTTGATGGTCACCGCGGCCGTGGTGTGGGGGACGAAAAGGGTGGCGGCGCCCCGTTCCACCCCCGATTCGGCGATAACGCGCCGCACCTCGGAAGTGATATCAACCATTTCCACCTGGGAACGGGTTTTGATTTCGAGAGTCTTCATGGCGACAACCGGCGCAGGAAAGAAATGACTTCGTTATGCACCTCGCTGCTGTAGAGGAGGGAGGTGTGACCGAGACCCCGCAGTTCGACATTGACGGCCCCCGCGAGGTGGGCGTTGGCGGCGGGCTGGACGAAATTGTCATGACGGCTGTAGATGGAGATCATCGGAATTTGCGGCGGCAGAGGAGATTCCGCCAGCCGCCGCAAAAACTCGCTTTCGGGAATCAGCAGCCGCCCCAACGGAGAAAGGGCGAAGGGAGCGAGGCGGGAGCCTTCATTGGGAACCCCGATCAGGACACAGCTGGCCACCTTTTTTTCACCGCCGCGGATTTGAATGAAATTGCGGGCCAGAATGCCCCCCATGGAATGGCCGATCAGGTGAACCCTGGAAAGACCGGTGGCGTGGCGCAACTCGTCCACCTTCTTGGCAACCCGTTCGGTCAGGTATTCCGCATTGTGCCAGGACGGCAGGGATATGCTGTGGATATTGAGAAAACCGGCCAGCTGCAACCTCCGTTTCAACGGCAGGAGGCACCCCTGATTCTCAAACAGGCCGTGGAGAAGAACAATCGGTGTCTGATCGTTGCGAACGGGAGAGTTTCCCCTCCCCATGAACCAGCCGGCCGGACGCAACAGCAGGGACCAGAGGATAGCACAGGCCTGGCTGGCGATGAGCCGGAAGGCAAAAAACAGGGAACGGGGATGGAAACGGCCATCCATCAGGGAAGGGTTGGCGTTGGCCGCCTCATACCAGGAAAAAGAAAAGGTCAGAACCGTTGCTGCGACCGTCACAACCACCAGCCAAAAGAGGATATCCAGAATCAGACCCATCTTTTTTACCTTTCGCGAACCATTATGCACGGGCCGGGAAGCGATCATCCCGGCGAGCGGGAAAGCACTCACTTGCCAAATATCGCGGATAGACGTAACTTAACAGAAATCGGGACAACCTGTTTAAAAAAAAATAGGGATAAAGGCTATGGAGAATCTGCTGGAACCCTTTCTCAACCATCTGCGGGTCGAGCGCAACGCCTCCCCCCACACCATCAGCGCTTACGCCAATGACCTGAACGGCTTTGGAGCTTTCCTCAAAAAACATTTCAAGGACACCCCGGTCGACATCACCGCCGTCAACGTCCTCCTGTTGCGCCGCTACCTGGCGGAGTTGCATCGGCAGGCCCGCCGCGCCACCATTCACCGCAAACTGTCGACCCTGCGCAGCTTTTTTCGCTTCCTGGTGCGCGAAGGGGTGGTGAAAAGTAATCCGGCGGAGTTGGTCGCCAGCCCACGGCTGGAGAAATACCTGCCTCGAGTCCTGACCGTAGACGAGATTTTCCATCTGCTGGAACAGCGCTACGGCAACGATCTCCTCTCCATGCGCGACCGCGCCATATTCGAACTGCTCTACTCCTCCGGTCTGCGGGTCAGCGAACTGACATCCCTCAACCTCTGGGACCTGGATCACGCTCAGGGCCTGGTCCGTGTTCTCGGCAAGGGGCGCAAGGAGCGGATCATCCCCGTCGGCCGCCGCGCCTGCCAGGCCATCGTCGACTACCTTGACCTGCGCGGCGGACCGTCGGATAACCAGCCTCTGTTTCTCAACCACCGCGGCGGACGTCTGACCCCCCGCAGCGTGGAGCGGTTGCTTAAACAACGGCTCATCCAGGCGGGCATTCTCAAAAGCGCTTCTCCCCACGCCCTGCGCCATTCTTTCGCCACCCATCTCCTGGACGGCGGTGCCGACCTGCGGGCCATCCAGGAACTGCTCGGCCACGTCTCCCTTTCCACCACCCAGAAATACACCCAAGTCAGCGTCGACCGGCTGCTGGCCGTCTACGATCAGACCCATCCGCGCAGCCGGAAAAAATGAGGCCGCTCCCCCTTCACCCCTGGCCTTTTTTTATTTTCCTCACCCGCAGCGCCGGATGCCCCCCCCGCCGCCGCAGCCAGTTGATGGACCTGAGGACCGGCCGCTTGCCGACCAGCCAGCGTTCCAGCCGATATTTTCCCTTTATATCGACCAGCATCACCCCCAACACGAAGGTCAGAAGCCCTTGTCCGGGAAGCACCAGCATAGCGATCCCGATCAGAAGCAGAAAAACCCCCAGGAAATTCTTGACGGCGACAAAAAGAATCCGTACCAGGGGATGCCGGTGCCGCCAGAGGGTCGCAGGGCGTTCCTGATGAGTGAAGTAGTCGCGGGGAATGCGTACCACCAGAACCGGCACCAGCAGCAGCGATACCAGAAAGGTGAGCAGCGACAGCGGCGCCAGCCACCAGAAATCCTTTCCCGCCGTGGGGAGCCACTCCATGGCCCTATCGAGGCCATTCATCACAAGGGAAATCCTTTTTCTTCACCGCCTGTCCCGGCCCTCTCCCGGCGAAATGGAAACAGCGCCGCCTCCTTTATCAATCTTTTTCCTTTTCCCGAACGGTGACCCCCATCCCACTCATCAATCCGTTTGCCAGAATATCAAAAATATTATAAGTTTTACGCCACCCTTTTCAAACCCAAGACAGTTTTTCCCGATGACCGCCGTAATCGCCGCAAAAAATCTCAAAAAAACCTTTGGCAGCCTGACCGCGGTGGAGGATATCTCGTTCACCGTGACCAAGGGGGAATGCTTTGGCCTGCTCGGCCCCAACGGCGCGGGGAAAACCACCACCATCCGCATGCTCTATGGTTTTTCTCCCCTCACCGCCGGTTCCCTGGAACTCTTCAGCATGCCATTTTCCGAAAACCTCCGTGCCATCAAGCTCCGCATCGGCGTCTGCCAGCAGGAGAACAATCTCGATACCGATCTGACGGTAAACGAGAATCTCATGGTCTTCTCCCGTTATTTCGACCTGCCGCGGGAAACGGCCCGCCGCCGGGCCCGCGAACTGCTGGAATTCTTCGCCCTGGATCACCGCACCGAGGCAAAAACCGCGGAACTTTCCGGGGGTATGCAGCGCCGTCTGATGGTGGCCCGCTCTCTGATCAATCAGCCCGACCTGCTGATTCTCGACGAACCGACCACCGGGCTGGATCCCCAGTCCCGCCAGCAGGTCTGGTCGCGTCTTGAGGAACTGAAAAGCGGCGGCCTCACCCTCCTGCTCACCACCCATTACATGGAAGAGGCAAACCGCCTCTGCGACCGGCTGGTGATCATGGACCATGGAAAGGTACTTGTGGAAGGTAAACCGGCCGATCTGATCCGCCGCCATGCCGGCCGGGAGGTGCTCGAAATCGTCCAGCCGGACGGCCGGATGCGTGAATTTATCACCCGCCAGGGGCACCAGTTCGAGGATCTCGGCCATCGGCTGCTGATCTACAGCCAGAGCTGCGAGGAGCTTTTCACCGACCTGGGGAAAAAATTCGGCGATGCCAACTGCCTGCTGCGCATGGGCACCCTGGAGGATGTTTTCCTGCGCCTGACGGGACGGGACCTGCGGGAATGAAGAGCTTGCCCTTTCCCCCGATAAGCCGGCGTTTTTTCAGGGTCTGGCAGCGCAACCTGACGGTATACCGGAAATCCTGGAAAGTGAGCGTCGTGCCGCCGCTGCTGGAACCACTCCTGTACATCGCCGCCTTCGGCATCGGCCTTTCCGGCCTTATCGGGGAGGTGGTCTACCAGGGCAAGTCGGTTCTCTATATCGACTTCGTCATACCGGCGCTGCTGGCCACCACCATCATGTACAATTCCTTTTTTGAAACCAGCTACAACTCCTTCGTGCGCATGTACTATCAGAAAACCTTCGACGCCATGATGGCCACCCCGCTGAACATGGCGGAAATCATCACCGGCGAGATCGCCTGGTCGGCCACCAAGTCGCTGCTTTCGGCCGGTCTGATGCTGCCGGTCATCAGCGCCTTCGGCCTGCTCAGTTTTCCGCGTTCGCTGTGGATACTGCCCCTGGCCGTTCTGGGAGGGGTGGCCTTCGGGGCCACCGGCATGTTTTTCACCAGCCTGGTCCGCGGCATCGAAACCTTTAATCTGCCGGTGTTCCTTTTTATCACTCCGATGTTTCTGTTCAGCGGCACCTTTTTTCCCCTCGACCAACTGCCCGGCTGGGGCCAGGTCATCGCCATGTTCCTGCCACTGACCCATCTGGTCCTGCTGGCCCGCGCCGCCACCCTCGGCATGTGGAACAATATCCTGCTGTTTTCGTTCGCCTACATCCTGGCCTATACCCTGATACTGTTCCCCTATGCGCTGATCAGAATGGAAAGACGCCTCATCAAATAACCAAACCCGACAATTCAAGGATCCATTATGCACCGCAAACACAATCTGAAGGACTACGCCAAGACCTGCGCCACCTTTTCCATCGAGGTACCCGAATACTACAACTTCGCCTACGACGTGGTCGACCAGTGGGCGGAGCGGGACCGCAACAAGTTGGCCATGATCTGGGTCGACCAGGAGGGCAACGAAAAAAAACTGACCTTCCGCGATTTCCGCAACGCTTCCAACGAGGCGGCCAACATCTTTCTGAAGTATGGAATTCAGCAGGGAGACCCCGTCTTCATCATGCTGCACCGGATCCCCGAGTGGTGGATCTTCGTCCTCGCCCTGCTCAAACTGGGCGCGGTGATCTGCCCGGCCCCCACCCTGCTGACACCCAAGGACATCCTTTACCGCCTCAAGGCGGGGCACTTCAGGATGGTCATAACCGACGAGGAAAACGCCGTCAAGGTCGACGAGGTGGTCGGCGAATGCCCCGGGCTGAGCGTCCGCTGCCTGGTTTCGGGAGAACGCAAGGGGTGGTTCAACTACCAGGACGAACTCCTCTACCCGGCCCCCGTATCGCGCCACACAGTCAGCACCGCCGAAAAGGTGACGACCCGTTCCGAAGAGCCGATGCTGACCTATTTCACCTCGGGCACCACCAGCGAGCCGAAAATGGTCCTCCACAACTACGGATACCCCTTGGGCCATCAGGTGACGGCCCGCTTTTGGCAGGACACCCGTGACAACGATCTCCACTTTTCCGTCACCGATACCGGCTGGGCCAAATGCGCCTGGGGCAAAATCTTCGGCCAGTGGATCGAGGGAGCCTGCCTCTTCGTCTATGACATCCGCGGCAAATTCGTGGCCACCGAACTCCTCCCCCTGCTGGAAAAATACGAGGTCACCATCTTCTGCGCACCGCCCACGATCTACCGCATGCTGGTCCTGGCCGACCTGAAGAAGTTCGACCTCCGGCAACTCCGCCACTGCACCTCGGCGGGGGAACCCCTCAACCCGGAAACGATGCGTATCTGGAAAGAAGGGACCGGCCTCGACATCCACGAGGGCTACGGCCAGACCGAAACCTGCTGCATGGTGGCCAATTTCCCCGGCTGCCGCATCAAACCCGGATCCATGGGCCGGCCCTCCCCCGGCTGGCATATCGAACTTCATGACGAGCAAGGAGAACCGGTCGGCGTAGACGAGCAGGGCCGAGTCGCCGTCAAACTCGACCCCCGCCCGGTCGGTCTGCTCGTGGAATATCTCGGGGACGAAAAGGTCAACCAGAAGGCCTTCGTCAACGGTTTCTACTACACCGGCGACAAGGCCTACCGGGACGAAGAGGGTTATTTCTGGTTTGTCGGCCGCGACGACGATGTCATCAAAAGCTCAGGCTACCGGATCAGTCCCTTCGAGGTGGAAAGCGCCCTGCTCACCCATCCGGCGGTCAAAGAGGCCGCCGTGGTCGGCGCCCCCGATCCGATCCGGGGGATCATCGTCAAGGCCTACCTGGTGCTCAAACCCCACCTCCAACCTTCGGAGCATCTGGCGATGGAAATCCAGAACCATGTCAAGGAGATCACTGCGCCCTACAAGTATCCCCGCTCCGTCGAATTCCTGGAAAAGCTGCCGAAAACCCATTCGGGGAAGATCCGCCGCAATGTCCTGCGCGCCATGGCAGGCGCCAAAAACCCTGACTGAAAGGATTGCCGGAAACAGGTAGGGATGGGAAAAAAGTTGGTTAGCAGAGGAAAAGTTGCTAGATTGTTTGTTTGGCACATTGGCAGCTGCCGAAAATTCCTTCTCGCCACCCCATGAAAACAGCGGCTCTGGATTTTAGCCACAGCTGATCCGGAGCGGTGGAACCGAAGAAAATGACCGTGACATCACTGAAACATCGGATAGGCTACACCTTCTTTCTGATGGCAGCGTTCGTATCCCGAATCCTGCCCCGCGACGCCGCCCTTGCCCTGGGCGCCCATTTGGGCGGACTGGGACAACTGATCCTGAGAAAACGGGCGGCCATTGCCGCTGAAAACCTGCGGCAGGCTTTCCCTGAAAAATCCCCGGAGGAGATAAAAGACACCCTTCGCGCCGTGTTTCGCCATCTGGGTATCAGCGGCATGGAGATCCTGCGGGTCGATCTTCTCAAAGGAAAAAGCGACCTGAACAGGTACTTCTCCATCTCCGGGCTGGAGCACCTGCAAGAGGCTTTCGCCATGAAACGGGGCGTCATTATTCTCGGCGGCCACATCGGTTTTTGGGAGGGGGGGGCCTTTTTCCTCCCGGCTCTGGGGTTCCCGGTGGACTGCGTCGCCAAAAGAATAAGAAATCCCTTTATCGATCGCTTCTTCGAAAAAATGCGCACCACCAATGGCACCCATGTTCTGGACAGTAAAAAAGGCGCCAGGCGGATTCTGCGCGCGCTGTCCCAAAACCGCGGCATCGGCATCTTGCTCGACCAGCATATAACCCGCCGGGAAGCAGTGCCCGACACTTTTTTCGGCCGCCCGGTCTGGACCACCCCGGTCATCACCCAGATCGCCATGAAGCAAGGGGTGCCGATCGTGCCGATCAACGTCTATCGCACGAAAGACTACCGATACCAAGTCATCATCGATCCGGTCATCCTTTTGGAAAGAAGCGACGACCCGGAAGCAGTAATCCGCAACACCTCCCTGCTCACCGCCAATATCGAAAACGCGGTGCGCCGCGACATCACCCAATGGTTCTGGGTGCATCGCCGCTGGCGGACTCCCAAGTGACCTTTTTCCGGTTCCCGCTCTCTAACGATACTAGTGGGTTACAACCCTGGGAAGCTCCTTGGCCTGGGCAATCCAGCTTTCCACCTCCGAAAGGTTGGGAACCCGCTTGACCACTTTCTTCTCTTCATTGACCTCGACCATTTTGGCCTGGAGATTTTCGGCTTTCCGTTGGGCCAACTCCGGAACCGTATCCACGCCGGCCAACTCCAGCAGATCGGAATACTGGGTGCTGATCCCTTTGATGCGGAACAGATCGGCGCGATTGACCCATTTCAGAATCAGTTTTTCACTGATCCCTGTTTTTTCGGCGATGGCCTGGCGTCCTTTTTTCCCCGCCGCTGATTCCAGAAGCTTCTCGATGGAATTGATTCCTTCGCCTTCCAGCTTGGTCACATAAGCATCCCCGATCCCTTCAATCAACGACAGCTTTTTCATTCCGTCCTCCCTTTTGCTATGTCATCGTTTAAAAACCCGCTCGGCAAGACACTATGGCCGCCACAGCCAAAAGCCGACGAAACAAAACAGGGGAATCTGGCACCCTTTTTCTTCTGAAAGAGTACCACAAAACCCCCGGACGGCTGGCGCGGATTCTTTTTACTGGAAAGTGTTGCGAAAATAACAGGGCCGCGACCGAAGAAGGTCGGCAATCCGGAGAAGAAACCGGTTCCCTTCCGGGGAAAAAACGGCAAAAAGACACGAAAGGGGTATCCCGAGGCTGCTGAAAGGATTGGATGATACGAAAGGTTCAGAGGGCGGGAAAGTAAGGAAAAGCTATCTGGACATCCACCAGAGAATCAGAGAAGCGAACAGGCCCGCCCCGACAATACAAGCCACCTTGATCCAGGCCAGCTTCTGTTCAATGCTCATCGTCGGTTTAGCTTGGGAGGACGTATTTTCTTTCTTGGGAACCTTTTTGGCCATGGTCAATCCTGAATTTTAAAACAAAAAGGAAAAACGTCTTTTCCGGCCCCTCCCTGTCACAGGGGGTTGGGGGAACTGCCTTCACCTGGCTGAAAACGGGAGAAAAGCAGACGGGCGACGGAAAGGGAGATGAGATAGAAAAGCCAGGAAACGAGAGTCCAGCCGGCAAGGGCCTTGAGGTTGGCGAAGATCAGCCAGCCAAGCATCCCGGCGGGTTGATTCAGCAGAGTGTCGAAATTGAAAAGAGCAAAATCAAAGGAGGGGCCAAAGGGAAAAAGATATTCCCCTATCCGCAGGAAAGGAACCAGGAATAACAGCTGCAAAGGCCAGGCGAGATAATTACCGACCTGGACAACGGCCTGATTCAGGCCCAATCGCCAAGCCACCAGTACGCAAAGAGGAGTGATCCCCCAGGGGAGGGGAAGAATCCCCAGGGTCAAGCCGCAGGCGAACCCCCGCCCCAGTTGATCCGGAGCCAACCCCTGACGAAGCAGGGTAAGAAGGGGATCACCGATCCGCGACCGGCAAAACAAACCAATTTTATGAAACATCTCTCCTCAAGTTCGATTTCTTTGTCTGCCATTGCACCGAAAAGGGGAGCAGACCACCTCAGGATCATGAAGAAGTCAATTACGAACTCTCCGGAACGATAACAGAAGGCCGTCATGGCGAGCAACCGGAATTTTCCCCGAAAACCGCCGATATTCAATTTAATAAATTCTACCGCAAGAACCGATTTGTCGAAGGGGGAAAAACCACCATCCACAGCGGTGAATCGGGAGCTGCAAAACGGGGGAAGGTCCAATTGAGGCCTCCCCCCGACGCTCTTTCCAGGGCTTATGCCTTTACCGGGGAAGACAACGCATGTTAAATTGTCTTTTTTGGGAAGGGGTTATCCCCCCATGAGCAGGTCACCCCTCCACGGTGCCGACCACACCCATTTCATATTGAATCCTGTCATAAACGGAGAGATCACATGAATTACGGCATTGACCGGGAGCGGGCTCTTTCTTTGGTCCGCCTCCACCTGCACCACCCCAACCTGATCAAACATTCCCTGGCCACCGAAGCAGTGATGAAAGGGTTGGCGGAAAAACTGGGGGAAGACCAGGAAAAATGGGGCCTGGCCGGTTTGCTGCACGACCTGGATGCGGAACAGACGGAAAACGATCTGGCTGCGCATACCCATGAAACCGTACGAATTTTGCGCGATCAGGGGGTGGATGAAGAAATTATTGAAGCGATCCGCCTCCACAACGAAGCAGCTCATGGCGACCGTCGCTCGAGCGTTTTCCATCATGCGCTGGCTGCCGGTGAGACGATCACCGGTCTGATCACCGCCACCGCATTGGTCTACCCGGATAAAAAGCTGGCCAGCGTCAAACCCAAATCCGTTACAAAGCGGTATAAAGAGAGAGCCTTTGCCGCCGGAGCGGATCGGGAGATCATCGCCGAGTGCGGCAAGTTGGGGATGGAACTCGGCGAGTTTTCGGAATTGTGCCTCAGGGCGATGCAGGGGATCGCCGACGAACTCGGCCTGTAATCGCACCGGTGACTGGCGTGGCGAAAAAAGAGAAAGATTCGGGGGCGAAGGAGGCCGCAAAAGATCCGCGGACGATGTCCTTCGAGGAGCTTTTCAACATGGACATCTTGACGGTCGCCTATCGTCCCTGGCGGGGCAGCGTCGGCCGCTTCACTTTCGGCCCGGAGGCCTTTTATATTAAAAAATACAAATCACCCGGCAAGAAAATATTTCGCTACTTCTTTAAAAGCAAGGCCCAAAAAGAATTCGAAAATCAGCTTCTCTTCCAAAAACTCGGGATCGACATTCCGGAAATCGTCATTTTTAAGGAAAGGGGATGGTTTCGGCGCAGGGCGGTTCTGGTCACCCGGGAGGTTCCCCGGTCGAGGACTCTTTTGGAAGTTCTATCCGCACACCCGGCGCCGGGATCATCCTTCGACATCGAAAATTTATTAAAAAAGCTCTCCGATATCGTCCGCAAACTGCACGATTCCGGTTTTATCCACAACGACCTCAGAATGAGAAACGTCATGGTTCAGGATGAACGGTTGCTTATGTTCGATTGTCCGAACGGAATGGTTCTGCGCCACGTCCCGTTTTTTTTCCGTCGCCGGAAGATAAAGGATCTCGCCCTGTTGTTCGAGGACGCCAAGCATCTTTGCTCCGCCCCCCAGATGCTCCGCTTTTTTCTCCGCTATGCCCAAACCAACCGGCTGGACGAGAAACACAAAAAAACCATTCGCCAGGTCGTCCGCTATTACGATTGATCGGCGACAAGCCAAAATCATCCAAAAATACCGGATGAACGGACCAAAGGCGGCGGCAGAAATCCAAACGGCCATGGACAACAGGAAAAAAAAATAAAGAAATTCCGGTGGCGGGCAGGATTTTCGGCAGGAAAGAAATTTGGCAGAGGGGGACCGCAACCGGCCCCCCTCGCACAAACTGGTTTTAAGAAAAGGGGATAACTTGATAAACGCTAATACGGGACAAGGGCTATCAGCCTCTTACAGAGCCTTGGGGAAACAAACGTATTCAGCTTTGCCAACTTTGGCGCCGCATTTTTCACAAACAAACTTCTGCTCGGCGGTGTAGGTTTTAACCTGGGCTGCGCCGACATAGCCTTTTTTCTTGACGCGACAGAGATGCCAGCAGTTCCCTTCGGTTCCACATTCACATTGCTTATCAGTTGCCATGGTTTTCCTCCTTGTTTTGGGGTATATCTTCTACTCTTGGTAATGACATGATGTTCGGGTGCTTTTAACCCTCCCCTTTCCCTGGGCAGGAAAAATACCATTCACTAAATTTCCTGTCAATACCTTACAATCTACAATCACTTAAAAGCATGGTTTAATAGACGCTTCCCCTGACCGGGGAAAAAGGTAAAATGGAAACCTGCTCATCCTTTCCGGTCCGGTCATAAAATGAATCCTTCCGAACTCAAAAAAATGCTTCTGGCGCTGCAGGCGGGCAAAATCACCCTCGAAGAGGCGGAGCACCGGTTGCGATGCCTTCCCTTCGAGGATGTCGGCGTAGCCATGATCGACCATCACCGCGAGCTGCGTCAGGGTTTCCCGGAGGTGGTTTTCGGCGAGGGGAAAACCGCGGAGCAGATGATCCCGATCCTGTCGGCCATGGTCGAGAAGGGAAGCAACGTTCTCGTCACCCGCCTCGATTCGCCCAAGGCGGCCGCCCTGAAAAACGCCTTTCCTCAAGGTTGCCACGACTACCTGAGCCGCACCTTCGTTTTGGAGACAAAGCCGCCTGAATCGCGCGGCAAAGGAACTGTCCTGGTGGTCTGCGCCGGCACCTCGGATCTTCCCGTGGCACGGGAGGCGACCATCGCCGCACGAGCCTTCGGCAACACCGTGGAAGAGATCACCGACGTCGGCGTAGCGGGGCTCCACCGTCTGTTCTCCAGGGCCGAGCAACTGCACCGTGCCGCCGTGATCATTGTCGTCGCCGGCATGGAAGGAGCCCTTCCCTCGGTAATCGGCGGCCTGGTGCCGGTGCCGGTCATCGCCGTGCCCACCTCGGTCGGTTATGGCGCCTCCTTCAACGGTCTGGCCGCCCTGCTGGGCATGCTCAATTCCTGCGCCAATGGGGTGACAGTGGTCAATATCGACAACGGCTTCGGAGCGGCCTGCGCCGCGACCCGGATCAACAACAGCGGATGTTAAAATGACCGAAATTGGTAGAGATATCCTGCTCCTGGACCCCTTTTCAGGCATTTCGGGAGATATGTTTCTCGGTCTGGCGATCGACCTCGGAGTTGATCCGGACCGGCTTGGCAAAGAGTTGGAAAAGCTCCCTGTTTCCGGATGGTCGCTGAGCGCGCGGCGGGAAAAGAGGTGCGGCATCGACGGGCTCCGCGCGCTGGTCGCGACCGAGGAGGAACATGCCCACCGTACCTGGCCGATCATTCGCGATCTTCTGGAAAATTCCCCCCTCCAGGCGGCGGCACGGGACCTGGCCCTGCGCATCTTCCGCCGCATCGCCGAAGCGGAGGCCCGCATCCACGGGGTGGATATCTCCGAGGTCCATTTTCACGAGGTGGGCGCCCTCGATTCCATCATCGACATCGCCGGGGCCGCCGTCGCCCTGGATCTGCTCGGGCAGCCGAAGGTCTTCTGCCGCCCGCTCCCCTTTTCCCGCGGCGCTGTTCTCTGCGCCCACGGCAGCTATCCGTTGCCCGCCCCCGCCACTCTGGAGATTCTCAAAGGGGTGCCGATGACCGACTCCCCACTACGCCACGAACTGGTTACTCCGACGGGCGCCGCCATCGTCGCGGAAATCGCCGACTTTGACCCGCCGCCGGATTTCATTCCCGTCCGGATCGGCTACGGCGCCGGGCAAAGGGACCTGGCCGAACAACCCAATCTGCTGCGGGGGATTCTCGGCAAGATGGCCGTGGCGCCGCCGCAAAGGGACCGCACCACCGTCATCGAAACCGATCTCGACGATGTCAATCCCGAATGGCTGGGACCTTTGATGGATCGCCTTCTGGAGCAGGGCGCTCTCGATGTCTCCTATTCCCCCCTGCAGATGAAGAAAGGGCGTCCCGGCATCCGCATCACCGTCCTGGCCGCTCCTGAAAAAACCGCCCAACTGAGCCGAACCCTTCTGCTGAACACCAGCGCCATCGGGGTACGCACTCATGACACCAGACGCTGGAAACTGCGCCGGGAAGTGCACTCCATCACAACCCCGCTGGGACAAGCCGAGGTCAAGGTGATCTATGACGGGGAGGAACTCCTCCGCGTCACCCCGGAATACGAAAGCTGCCGCCGGCTCGCGGAAAGTTCGGGAAGGCCTCTCCCGGAAAGCTATCGCATCGTCGCCGCGGAAGCCAACAAGCAATTTTTCCCCTCCTGAGGCCGATCGGTCATGCGCTCTGTCATCCTGCTCCTTGCCAGCAATCTCGGCCTCGGCTACGCTCCGGTCGCCCCGGGAACCTTCGGCACCCTGGCCGGCATCCCCTGTTTCTGGCTGCTGGCCGACCGGCCCATGGCCTTCCAGGCGGGTATCTATCTGGCCTTGCTGGCCATTTCCTGTCAGGTCGCCCATCGGGCCGGCCGGATCTACCGGACAGCCGACGACGGGCGCATCGTCATCGACGAATTGATGGGCTACCTGACCACGGTGCTGTTTCTTCCTTTCTCCTGGCCAACGGCAGTGGCGGCTTTTGTTCTGTTCCGCGTGTTCGACATCACCAAGCCGCCGCCGGTCTCGACCATCGACCGAATGATGAAAAACGGCCTCGGGGTGGTTCTCGACGACGTGGCGGCCGGCATCTACGCCGCAGCAACTTTGAGAATCGGCCTCTGGCTACTGGCGAAATTCTGAGGGAAGAGCATGAAACCGTCCATTGCGATACTGACCATCGGCAACGAAATTCTTAACGGCAGAATACAGGACACCAACACCCGCGCCATCGCCCGTCTCCTGGTCGGCCACGGCCTCGTCGCAGAACGGGCCATGACCGTTGCCGACGATCTCCAGGCGATCCGCGAGGCCCTGCTTTTCCTCGCCGCCCGCCACCGATTTGTGGTCGTCAGCGGCGGCCTTGGTCCGACCGGCGACGACCTCACCACCGCGGCAGCGGCGCTGGCCTTTGGCCGCCCCCTGCAAATCTGCCCGGAAGCGCTGGAAATGGTGCGCGCCTTCTTCCGCAGATTGGGACGGGAGATGACCGGACGGCAGGAAAAACAGGCATTGCTTCCCCAAGGCGCCGTCATCCTGCCCAATCCCCAGGGAAGCGCGCCCGGCTTCCTGATTACCGAGCAAAGTTGCCGTTTCGCCTTTCTCCCCGGCGTTCCGCAGGAAATGGAGGAAATGATCCGGCTCAGCGTTTTGCCGCTGATACAGGACTGCTTCGACGGTTCATGCACCTACCGGTACAGGAGTTTTACCCTCCTCGGCCTGCCGGAGTCCGAGGCGGAGGCCTTGCTAGAACGGGTCGATCTCCCCGAACATGTCGGTGTCGCCTTGTGTGTCAACTTCCCCCTGGTCGAGGTCGGTCTCAGCACCACCTGGAAAGACGGCGAAGCATTTCTGGAAGATATCGCCAAGCGGGTCCGCCATGTCTACGGGGAGCATCTGGTGGCCGAAGGGGAAGAAACCCTGGTCGAACGGGTCGCCCGGATGCTCATCGACTCCGGCCGAACCCTCTCACTGGCCGAATCGTGCACCGGCGGCTGGATCGCCAAACTGCTGACCGACATTCCCGGTTCCTCGGCCTTTCTGGAACGCGGCGCGGTGGCTTACGCCAACAGCGCCAAGCGGGACTGGCTCAACGTCTCCGACGACATTCTCGCCGGAACCGGAGCGGTCAGCGGCGAATGCGCCCTGGCCATGGCCCGAGGGGTGCGCCTTGCCTCCGGCAGCGATATCGCCCTCTCGGTGACCGGTATCGCCGGTCCATTGGGGGGATCGCCTCAGAAACCGGTGGGAACGGTTTTTATCGCCCTCGTTGCCGAAAAAGTAGAGTCGGTGGAGCAATTCCTCTTCCCCGGCAACCGCGACAGGGTTCGCTGGCGCACGGTCTGCACGGCTCTCGACCGGCTGCTTCGCCACCTGGCCAAAGGTGCCGCCTGAGACGGGTGTCCGATCCGACGATCCCTCCCGGCCGGAAAAGGAAGGTAT
>JAAZDE010000147.1 GCA_012512925.1 Desulfuromonadaceae bacterium | reverse complement strand
CGTTGACACCCCGGCGCTTCTCCGCATACCATTTCTTTCAAGGCGATCGTCGAGGAAAAAGGAAACGTTTTCATGGGCAAGAATTTCTATCTGGAGACCTTTGGATGCCAGATGAATGTGGTCGACTCCGAACAGATTTCCACCCTGCTCGAGGGAATGGGGTATCAACTCTGCGCGGAGGCGGCGTCGGCCGACCTGATTCTGCTCAACACCTGCAGCATTCGGGAGAAGGCGGAACGCAAGGTAATCGGCCATCTGTGGCGCTTCAAACCGCTCAAGGAAACCCGCCCCGGGCTGCTGATCGCCGTGGGAGGATGCGTGGCCCAGCAGGAAGGGAAACGGCTGCTGGACAGCCTCCCCCATGTCGATCTGGTTTTCGGCACCCACAACATCCATCGCTTGCCGGAGTTGATCCGTCGGGCGCAACGGGGGGAAAGGGGTGTCGAGACCGCCTTTCTCGATGGCGAGACGCGTATTGCCCTTTTTCCCCGGCGGCGTCCCGGCGGCGCGGTCACCCGTTACGTCACGGTCATGCAGGGGTGCGATAACTTCTGCTCCTACTGTGTCGTTCCTCATGTCCGCGGGCGCGAGATCAGCCGCCCCAGCGGCGAAGTTCTGGAGGAGGTGCGGCAGCTGGTGGCCGGCGGCGTCCGCGAGGTGACCCTGATCGGCCAGAATGTCAATTCCTACGGTTGCAGCATTCCCGGCGAACTCTCCTTCGCCCAATTGCTGGCCGCTGTTCACGACATCCCCGGTCTGCTGCGGCTCCGTTTTGTCACCTCTCATCCCAAGGATCTCTCCGCGGGACTCATCGACTGCTTCGCCACCCTCCCCAAACTGTGCCGGCATATTCATCTTCCACTGCAGAGCGGTTCCAACCGGGTGCTTGCCGCCATGGGTCGCGGCTATACGGCCGAGAGCTATCTCGACAAGGTCCGCCGCCTGCGCGCCGTCAGCCCCGACATCCGCTTCACTTCTGACATCATCGTCGGTTTTCCGGGAGAGACGGAGGAAGAGTTTCGCGACACTCTGGCCGTGGCGGCCGAGGTCGGTTACGCTGATATCTATACCTTCCTCTATTCCCGGCGCCCCGGCACTCCCGCTCTCAAACTGGCCGACAATGTGGGCGCCGAGGTCAAACAGGAGCGTTTCGATCGGCTGCTGGCCCTGCAAGAAGGCATCGGCCCCGCTATTTGGCGCCAGGACCTGGGCAGAACCCTGCCGGTGCTGGTGGAAGGGGAGAGCCGCCAGGGAGACGGACAGATTTACGGGCGCACTACCTGGGGGCGCATCGTCAACTTTAAAGGACCCCGGGAACTGGTCGGCGAAACGATCCCGGTGACGATCATCGACTCCTATCGCAATTCCCAGCTCGGGGAGTGCTGCGACGCCGCCGCCGCGAGGTGCCATGCCCAAAGGTAGGATTCCGCCCAAAGGAATGAGGAGTTTTATTCCGTAACCGCAAGATCCCGGTGGTGCGGGCCGGCCCGAGCCCCGGTAAACAGAACGGCCCTTATCTTCTCTTCGATGGACGGGAAGGGTGGCCGTTGCTGTCGGCCGATTTAAGGGCGGCTTTTCTGACCAACTATTTAGCCAAGCGTGAGGAACAATGATTGATCTGCATACTCATTCCATATTCAGCGACGGTGAGCTGATTCCCTCGGAACTGGTGCGCCGCGCCTCGGTGGCCGGCTACCGGGCCATTGCCATCACCGATCATGGTGATTTTTCCAACCTGGACCTTATCATCCCACGTCTTCTCAAGGCCACTAAGGGAATGCGGGAAAGCTTCGGAATCGAGGTTCTGGCCGGCATTGAGGTGACCTATCTGCCACCGTCGCTCATGGCGCAGGCGGTTGCCGAAGCACGCCGGCTGGGGGCGCAGATTGTTGTTTGCCACGGCGAAACCCTTTCCGAACCGGTGGCCCCGGGTACTAATCGCGCCGCCATCATGGCCGGCGTCGACATTCTCGGGCATCCCGGCCTGATCACACCGGAGGAGGTGCGGATGGCCAGGGAAAAAGGGGTTCACCTGGAAATCACCACCAGGAAGGGGCACTCCCTGGCCAACGGCCATGTGGCCAAACTGGCCGTCGAGATCGGAGCCAAACTGGTCATAGACACAGACAGCCATGCTCCGGACGACCTGACTCCGTGGGAGAAGGCGGAACGGATCGCCAGGGGAGCGGGACTGTCAACGGAGCAGATCGCCGCCGCCAGGGCCAATTCGCAACGCCTGGTGGAAAAGGTGACAGGGAGGGCCCTGGCCGGTGGCAGTTGACGATAATGGCCCAAGAGCGGGCCATGGCCGCGAGATTCAGCGGAGTTGAGGATTCTAGTGATTTGGGATCGCGTCCATGGGGCGCTCCTGCAGGGCAAAGAGCCTTTTTTCAGGTTTAATCACCGGGGCCGATCATCGAATGGATCGATTCGCCCCTGACGGAGGTAATTGAATGGATCAGCAGGATTTTTATTTTCTCAAGGAACTGGTGGAAGCGCCGAGCCCTTCGGGGTTTGAACAGCCGGCCCAGCGGCGGCTGCGGCGCGAAATGGAGGGAGTGGCCGATGAACTCCATACCGATCTGATGGGGAACGTGATCGCCCGCATTCGCGGGAAAAAGGAAAACGCCCTGAAGGTAATGCTGTCCGGTCACTGCGACGAAATCGGTTTCATCGTCCAGTTCATCGACGATAACGGTTTCATCTACTTTCAGCCCATCGGCGGCATCGATCCCCACATCGTGCCGGGACAGCGGGTGATGATCCATACCGGCAACGGTCCGGTACTCGGAGTGGTGGGCAAGAAACCGATTCATCTCATGGAGGCGAAGGATCGGGAAACGGTGGTTAAGTTCAAAAACCAGCACATCGATATCGGCGCGGCCGGCAAGGAAGAGACCGCCGCCCTGGTCGCCATCGGCGACCCCGTTACCTTCGCCGTTACTTTGGAGCGGCTGCAGGGGGATCGCCTCACCTCCCGCGCCTTTGACGACAAGATGGGGGCTTTCATCGTCGCCCAGGTGCTCAAGGAGGTCCGCCGCCGCGGGGCTGCCGATGTTGATCTCTATGGGGTCTTCACCGTTCAGGAGGAAATCGGTTTGCGCGGCGCCAAGACCAGCGCCTATGGTGTCGCCCCCGATATCGGCATCGCCATCGATGTCAGTTTCGCCACCGACTGCCCCGAGGTCGACAAGAAGGAACTGGGGGAGATCAAGCTCGGCCAGGGTCCCATTATCAGCCGGGGCGCCAACATCAACCCGCGGCTGTTTCAGATGTTGACCGAAACCGCCCGGGAGAAGGAGATTCCCTTCCAGGTGGAGGCCGCCGCCCGGGCCACCGGAACCGACGCCAACGCCATTCAGGTCAACCGCGAAGGGGTGGCTGCCGCTCTGGTCAGTGTGCCGTTGCGCTATATGCACACTCCGGTCGAGGTTCTCTCCCAGGCCGATCTCGACTACACGGTGCGACTGCTGACGGAACTTCTTTACCGCATCGGCAAAAGGGAGGATTTCATCCCCAATTGATGAAAAATTTCCGGGGGACTTTGCCTTTGACCGCAAGGTGAAAAAGGGATATTATTTGCGATTAAAAAAATTTCCAACCCTTTCCCCAATCCAGAGGAGAACGCCATGTCTGAAATCCCTATCCGGGAAGGTCTGACCTTTGATGATGTGCTCTTGGTGCCGGCCCACTCCACCGTTTTGCCCAAGGAGGCCGACCTGACCACGTGGCTGACCAGGGAAATCAAACTCAGCATCCCGCTGGTTTCCGCCGCCATGGATACGGTGACCGAATCGCGGACGGCCATCTGCATGTCCCGCGAGGGGGGGCTGGGGGTGATCCACAAGAACATGACCCCGGAGGAGCAGGCGCTCGAGGTGGATCAGGTGAAGAAATCGGAGAGCGGCATGATCGTCGATCCGATCACCATGAGTCCCCACCAGAAGATCCGCGACGCCATGGACATGATGAAGAAATACCGCATCTCCGGCGTGCCGATCACCGAAAACGGCAAGTTGGTCGGCATCCTCACCAATCGGGATCTGCGTTTCGAGACCGATCTGGAACAGCCGATCCATCATGTCATGACCAAGGAAAATCTGGTCACGGTGGCGCCGGGAACCACCTTGGAGGACGCCAAACAGCATCTTCACCGGCACCGTATCGAAAAGCTGTTGGTGGTGGATGACAACAACGTCCTCAAAGGGCTGATCACCATCAAGGATATCGAAAAGGTGCGCAAATATCCCAGCGCCAGCAAGGACCCACTCGGACGCCTCATCGTCGGCGCCGCCATCGGCCCCGGCGCCGACCGCTTCCAGCGGACCGAATTGCTGGTCAAGGCCGGGGTCGACGTCATTGTCATCGACACCGCACATGGCCACTCCCAGGGGGTGATCGACGCGGTTCGTGAGATCAAGCTCGCCTATCCGAAGCTTCAGCTCATCGCCGGTAATGTGGCCACGGCGGAGGCCGCTCAGGCGCTCATCAGCGCCGGCGCCGATGCCGTAAAAGTCGGCATCGGGCCGGGATCGATCTGCACCACGCGAGTGATCGCCGGGGTCGGGGTGCCGCAACTGACCGCTATCCAGGATGTGGCGCAGGTCGCCCGGCGGTGCGGGGTGCCGCTTATTGCCGACGGCGGCATCAAATATTCCGGGGATGTGGTCAAGGCGATCGCCGCCGGGGCCGACGTGGTGATGATCGGTTCGCTGTTTGCCGGCACCGAGGAGTCTCCCGGCGAAACCATCCTCTACCAGGGGCGGACCTATAAATCCTACCGCGGCATGGGAAGCATCAGTGCCATGAAAAAGGGCAGCAAGGATCGTTATTTTCAGTCTGATGTCGAAAGCGAAATCAAGCTTGTTCCCGAAGGGATCGAGGGGCGTGTCCCTTTCAGGGGGGGCATTTCCGAAAACGTCCATCAACTGATGGGTGGACTGCGGGCCGGGATGGGCTACACCGGTTGCCGTACCATCCGCGAAATGCAGGAAAAAGCCCAGTTTATTCGCATCACCAACGCGGGCCTCAAAGAATCCCACGTTCATGACGTGCAGATCACCCAAGAGTCCCCCAACTACCGCCTCTTCTGAGCGGGACACGGCCCGGGAGAACCGTCCGGGACGGGCGGTTGCCCGTCCCGGATTTTTTTAGGAGAAACTATGCACCAGGACATCCACGGCGAAAAGATTCTCATTCTCGATTTCGGTTCCCAGTACAGTCAGCTGATCGCCCGCAGGGTCAGGGAAAGCCGCGTTTACTGCGAAATCCACCCCTTCGACCTGGGGATGGAGGCCATCCGCCGGTTCGCTCCCCGGGGAATCATACTTTCCGGCGGCCCCAAATCGGTTTATGAACAGGGGGCGCCGTCGGTGGAGGAAGAGCTCTTTGAACTGGGGATACCGATTCTCGGCATCTGCTACGGCATGCAGCTGATGGTCCGTCATTTCGGCGGCGAGGTGGTTGCAGCCGGCAAGCGGGAGTACGGCCACGCCGGGATTGTGGCTCAGGGCAAGCCGGGGCCCCTCTTCGACGGATTTTTCGTCGAGGGGAAAAATTCCGTGTGGATGAGCCACGGCGACCATGTGGAGAAGGTCCCGGAGCGCTTCGAGGTGGTGGCTTATTCCGAAAACGCCCCGGTCTGCGCCATCCAGAACCTGGAACGGCGCCAGTATGGGGTACAGTTCCATCCCGAGGTTGTCCATACCCTGGGAGGGGAACTCTTCATTGAGAATTTCGTGCGCCATGTCTGCCGCTGTTCCGGGCAGTGGACGCCGGGGAGCATTATCGAGGACGCCGTGGCCAGGGTGAGGGCGCAGGTGGGGGGCGATCCAGTGATTCTGGGGCTTTCGGGCGGGGTCGATTCCTCGGTGACGGCGGCCCTGCTGCACAGGGCCATCGGCGACCAGCTCACCTGTGTTTTTGTCGATACCGGGCTGTTGCGTCTCGGGGAAGGGGATCAGGTCATGGCGACCTTTGCCGAAAATCTCGGCGTCCGGGTGATCCGCGTCGATGCCGAGGAACGCTTTCTGGCCGCTCTGAAAGGGGTGACCGATCCGGAGGCCAAACGCAAGGTCATCGGCGGGCTTTTTATCGAGATTTTTGAGGAGGAAGCTTCTAAAATCGGCGACATCCGCTGGCTCGGCCAGGGAACCATCTATCCCGACGTCATCGAATCGGCGGGTGGCAGGACCGGCAAGGCCCACAACATCAAGAGCCATCACAATGTCGGGGGCCTTCCCGAGAAGATGAAGATGCAGCTGGTGGAACCGCTGCGGGAACTGTTCAAGGACGAGGTGCGGACCATCGGCGAGGAGTTGGGGCTCCCCCATCACCTTGTCTACCGCCATCCCTTCCCGGGACCGGGTCTGGGCGTGCGCATCCTGGGGGAGATCAGAAAGGAGTACGCCGACATCCTGCGCCACGCCGACGCCATCTACATCGACGAGCTGCGCCGCACCGGCTATTACGACCGGGTCAGCCAGGCCTTCGCCGTCTTCCTGCCGGTGAAGAGCGTCGGCGTGATGGGGGACGGCCGAACCTACGAGTATGTCGTCGCCCTGCGCGCCGTGGATACCAAGGACTTCATGACCGCCGAGTGGTTTCCGCTCCCCTTCGACATTCTGGGGCGTATCGGCAATCGCATCATCAACGAGGTGCGCGGGGTCAATCGGGTGGTCTACGATATCTCCAGCAAGCCGCCGGCGACCATCGAATGGGAATGATTCCGTAACTGGCGGCTGGTGACTGGTCATCAGGTTTTTTTAACAAGTCACCAATTTCTTTATTGGATTTACAAGGGGATGAAGCATGAAGCTGGCGGTGGTGGGAACGGGTTATATCGGTCTGGTGACGGGGGCATGTTTCGCCGAGATGGGGAACTCTGTCTGGTGCGTCGATGTGGATGCACGCAAGATCGAAAACCTCAAGAAAGGGATCATCCCGATCTTTGAACCGGGGCTGGAACCGGTGGTCAAAGAGAACTTCGAGGCCGGGCGCCTCCATTTCACCACCGAATTGGCCGAGGCCATGAAGCATTGCCGCATCTACTTCATCGGCGTCGGCACCCCGCCCGGAGAAGACGGTTCCGCCGATCTCCAATATGTGCTGGCCGTGGCGCGGGAGATCGGCCGCCACCTGAACGGCTACGGCGTCGTCGTCAACAAATCCACCGTCCCCGTCGGCACCGCCGACAAGGTGCGGGCCGCGGTGCGGGAGGAGTTGGACAAACGGGGCGTCGACCATCCCTTCGATGTGGTCTCCAACCCCGAATTTCTCAAGGAGGGGGAGGCGGTCAAGGACTGCATGAAGCCCGACCGCATCGTCATCGGGGTTGACAGCGAGCGTTCCCGTGAAGTCATGGAGGAGCTCTACGCTCCTTTCAACCGCAACCACCAGCGGACCATCTTCATGGGTATCCGTGATGCCGAAATGACCAAGTACACCGCCAACGCCATGCTCGCCACCAAGATCTCTTTCATGAACGAGATCTCCAACCTGTG
>JAAZDE010000146.1 GCA_012512925.1 Desulfuromonadaceae bacterium | reverse complement strand
TTACTCCCGCACGTGGTGGATTATAGAGGTCGGCTCTTTTTGTTGTCAATCCCTTTCTAACCGCTTACGAAGCCAGTCCAGGGCCTCTTCCCGGGTGGCGATCAGGCCGTCGATTTCGGCCTGGTCAAGCTCCCGCAGCAGTACTCCGATGTCGGGACCGGATGGGACGCCGAACCGACTCTGGAGCTCAGCAGCCCCGATCAGCGAAGGTATCCGGCCATCCACGGCAACCTTCGCCCAGAAGGAGAAAGCTTCCGTCAGTTCCGGTCCGCAGGATGCAATATCCTCCCCGGAAAGCAATGCGGAAAAGAGCATTGCTTCGCGGGGATTCCTGCCCAAACGGTCGAGCCATAACGCCCTGCCCCGTTCGGAACAGGTCAAGCGACGATATTCCTCAACCCTGCCTGGCTGGACCGCCATCAATTCGGCAAGAAGGCCGCGGCCGGAACGGCTGAAAGGAAGGCGTATCATTCCCTCGTCGGGGTTCACTCCCAAATCCCGCAGCAGGGCGGCAAACCGCAGGAAGGCGGGATGCCCCCACCCGGCTTCCATTTCCTTCTCCAACCAAGGTGCAAAAAAATTCGCCTCTAAAAATTTCTCAATTCCTTCCAATAGTTCGAGCCCTTTGCCAAACCCCTCCCCGCCACCGTTGACAGGGCCGAAGAGAATATCAAGACAGCCCAAGTCATGGAGCAGTTTGGCGCCGCGGGCCGCACAGGATACGGAAAATATTTTTCCCAGTTCGGCGACAATTCTCTCCCCGGCGATTTGTTCCAGGCCGGGAGCCGCTTCCGCCATCAACGTCAGGGTTTCCGTTTCAATCTGAAGACTGAAATGGGTGGCGAGGCGCACACCCCGCAGCACCCGCAAAGGATCGTTCCGCAGAGAACTCGCAGAACAGACGCTCAGAATCCGTTGGGCCAAATCCTCCCGTCCACCCAGGGGATCGATCAAGCGCGCGCCGCCCTTACCAGGGTGAAGCCGCCAAGCCAGAGCATTGATGGTGAAATCCCGCGCGGCAAGGTCACTCTCCAGGTCAGCAGCTCGGAACGGGGCGAAATCGAAACCTGAAATCTCGCCCGCCGTGCCGACCACAACCCGGCTGTGGCCCCGCTCTTTATCGAGAAAGAACCAGTGTCCGCGAACCACGGCGGCAAATCTTCTCGCCAGGGAAGTGGGATCCTTCGGGGTGACGAGATCGATATCGAAGACGGGGCGTTCCATCAGCAGATCGCGCAAAACGCCGCCGACCAGGTAGCATTCTTCCTCCGCTTCCATAAGGCCGAACAATTCCCGCAAGAAAGGAGACCGGGAAACATAGTCCACGATCCCTTGGTCAGCCTGTTTGCTGGTGACGCCTTTCATCCACTGCAACCCGCTGTTTGAGTAAAGACCGCAAATTCAAAAGGCCGGCAGTGCCGGCCTTTTTCTGTTCAGGAGAGGTCCATAACCCCCTGATGGATCAGGTCGAACAGTTCGGCGATGTTCTCCTTGGCGATACAGGAGAAGGCGATGCGCAGATCGGTGGCATTGTTGGCGATGGTGCCGACGCCGTAGCGGTCGAGAAGATGGATCCTCAACACCTCGGCATCCACCGTTTTCAGCTTCAGGCACATGAAGTAGCCGGAGTTGAAAGGATAATAATCCCACGCCTGGCGGAATTTATCCTGGCCGAGCACCCGTTTCACCTCCAGAGCGCGATCCTGGAGAACATGGAATTTTTCTTCCTTTTCCCTGGGATAATCGGGAGAGCGAAGCGCTTCGAGGACCAAGGTCTGGGACGGATGGGGGCAATTGGAGATACCGGCCCGAATCAGACCCATCGTTTTCTTTTCCAGGACGTCGAGCACCGCCGGGTTTTCCTTGCGGGAACCGTCGGCAAAAGTGAGAAAACCGGTGCGGAACCCCCAGACGAACTCCTCCTTGGTGGCGCCGTCGATCTTGATGGCGCATACTCTGGGATGCAGGTTGGCCAGCCTGCCGAAAAGGGATTCCCTGAGGGACTCCTCGTAGAATAGCCCAAAGTAGGCGTCATCGGTCACGGCGACGATGTTGCAGCCCTCTTCCGCCGCTTCGCGGATGATCTCCACGATGCGCTCCCCTTCGGCCACGGTGGGGGTGTATCCCGTGGGGTTGTTGGGAAAGTTGAGAAGCACCAAGGCTTTCCCTTTTTCCCTGGCGGTGGCGGTAAGCGTCTCGCGGAAACCGGCGCAGTTGAAGCCATTGTCGGCATTGAAGAAGGGATAGTGCCTGAAAACTCCCTTGTTACGCACCCCGAAGGTCAGGCGATAGTTCCCCCACATCTGATCGGGAACGACCAGATGATCACCCGCTTCGACAAACAGGTCGCCGACCAGGGAAAGACCATGGGTCAGGGCGTTGGTGACAATGGGCAGGCTGAAGTGCTTTCCGGCAAGACTCGGATTTTCGCGAACCATCTTTTCCCGCCACAGTTGCCGCAGTTCAGGTTTGCCGGCCGGCGGCGCATAAGGGTAAAGCTGGGCCGGATCGCAGTCCGGGAAGTGCTTCTGAATGCAGGGGAGATACATCGGCTTCCCCCCTTCCGTAGCGATGCCGATGGTGGCGTTGAAGCGATGCGCTTTGGCTTTGGCCTCGGCCGATTGAGAGAGTATCCCTTTGGGGAAAAAGATTCTTTGGCCCAACTCCGACAGCATATCCAAGAGATGGGGACTCCTGGCGGCAAGGGTGGCGTTCAGTTCGGCGGCAACGGGATTCATCCGGTCGTCCTTTTCGTTTCGTTTTGATATTATTTGTGTCAAACAGGGCCTGGGAGGGTGATTATCCTTGGTTTACCCAACGATTTCAATAGTCGTTTGCATCTTCGAAGCGGAATGCTGTTCTTTCCCCTCCTCCCCGGATCAACCGTTCCCAGGCGAATGAGCGAAAGGCAAAGGACTCCAGCGGTTTCCTCCGGGTTTCCCCTCAGCGGTTGCGGAAATAGCGGGACAGGGAAACCAGCCCTGCAATAAGCAGGCAAATCAGAAAAATTAAAAAAAAGTCGCCGATCTTGAATCCAAACATGACGAACCCCTTTGGCATCAATAGGTTTTGGAGGGGAAGGTGTCAATCCCGGCATCCTCGCCGATCCGCTTGTACATCCTTATCTCATCCCACGGCTGATCCATGATTCCGTCGTGGATGGCCCAACTCCTGCCGCGCACCGTCTTTTCCATCCCCGGCGAACGGAAGGGGGTGGACCCGTCCAGCCGGCGGAACAGAAGACCGCCGGGCTGAAACTCCTTATCGATCCACTGCATCAGCGCCTTGCCGGTGACATAATCGAAGCCGTGCCTTTCGTATTGTATGGCATTGGCGTAACAGAGCGCCTCAGTGACGATCATTTCAGCGCCCAGGGAGGCGGACAAAGTTTCCAGCTTCGGCAGGAAGGGACGGAACAACCCCTTGCCGCGGCGCACCTGATGAGGAGCCAAGCCGGCCTCCAGAGCGCGGAGTTCCTCGGGGATGTTGCGCCGGCAGGAACCGAAATGGTTGTTGCGCCCGGCGGGGTCACGGTCGATATCGAAACGGGGGGACAACGGGTCGTTGGTGAGAAAAAAGGAAAGCTCGATCTGCAGATAATGGGTATCGGCAAGTTCGGTGAAAAAAATGCAATCCTCCCCCGGCGCCCGGCGAACCTCGATCCGCACCAACCCGAGACCGGCGGGTGCGATGATCTCCACCTTCCGGATGCCGTCCTCTTTACCCCGCAGCGTGCGGGAATCGATGCCCCACTCGGAAAAAAGGGATTCGGGCAGAAGAGCACTGTAGACAGCTTCCTTTTCCGGCCCCGCCAGCCGGTTGATATCGAGAAGGGAACTCAGGGAATTCCCCGCGGCATCGAGCAGAGGGGACGTTTTCATGAGCGCCCTCCCGGTTTCACGCCGTGCAGGGGGAAAAGCTTTCTCTCCAGATAATCGAGCACCTTTTCAAAGGATTCCTGCGCGGGAAAGAAATCGCTTGGATAGGCGGTGTGGGGCAGGTCGCGCAGACGATACGCGCGAATTCCCTGTTCCGCCAACAGGTTGCAAAAGGTCTCGGGCAGTTCGTCGGGGAGACAGACATCAATGGCCGCCCCCCACAGCAGCGTCCAGGCACGGGCCACGTTGAGCCAGTCGTAGCCGCCGCCGCCGAGAATCACCCAGGGGATGCCGATGGCGCGAAAGGAGCGGGCGGCCAATTCGAAAAATCCCGTGGTCCCCTCCAAACGAGTGAGGGGATCGGTCCTCAGACAATCGGCGCCCATCTGGGTAATCAGGATGTCGGGTTTGAAGGCGGTCACCAGGGGCAGGACGATTCGGCGCAGCGCCTGTTCCAGAATGACATCATCGCTATGGGGGCGAAGGGGCACGTTAACCGCGTATCCGTAACCCTTGCCCCGCCCCATCTCCCGGATGAAACCGGTCTGGGGGAAGAAATCCCGCCCCGTTTCATGAACGGAAATGGTCAGCACCCGGTTGCTGTCGTAGAAGGCGTTCTGCACCCCGTCCCCGTGGTGGGCGTCGAGATCGACATAGGCGACCCTCTTCCGCCGCCGCACCAGGTCCTTGATGGCGACCACGGCGTCATTGATATAACTGAAGCCGGCGGCCCTCGCCGCCTGGGCATGATGCCAGCCCCCGGCCATGTTAAAGACGATACGGGAGCCATGGACAACCTGCCGCACCGCTTCCAGGGTGCCGCCGCAGGCCAGCCGCGCCCAATCATACATCCCCTCGAAAACGGGGTTTTCCACATCCCCCAGACCGAAAAAAAAGTCCGCTCCGGAGGAGCCGGCGCCGTTGAATCCGGCCAGCGCCGCCAGATATTCAGGACTATGGAAACGGAGCAGCGCCTCTTCCTCGGCGAAGGGGCATTCCCGCACTTCCACCGTGGAATGATCGGTCAGCCCCAACTCCCTCATCAGTTCAAAGGTCATGCGGTAACGCTGCACCTTGAAGGGATGAAGGGCGCCATAGGAATAGGCGCTGAATCGCTGGGAATATATCAGCAGATGAGGAACGGCGGCCATAAAAAATCGAAAGATTGCTAGCAGTCCGCGATTCAGGGAGAAGCCCCTGAAAAACGCCTATCAGTCTAGCACATTAATCAATGGAACAAGACGGCAATCGGCTGAAGGTCATCAGACTTGTCGTTTGGTTCTTCAAAAGGGCCGGCTCAATCCAGAAGGACCAGGGAAAGGGCCGGCCAATAAGTGATGACCAAAACCGAGCAGAGCAGAATCAGGAAAAAGGGCAGCGTCGACCAGTAAACCTCACTGATCGGCTTTTTGAATCGGTATCCGGAGATGAACAGGTTGAGGCCGACCGGCGGCGTCAGGTAGCCGATCTGCATGTTGGCCAGAAAGATGATCCCCAGATGGACGGGATGAATGCCGTATCCCACCGCCACCGGTAGAATGAGGGGAACAACCAGGACCAGAGCGGAGAAAATATCGAGCAGCGCCCCCAGCAGCAGGAGAAAGATGTTGAGAAGAATCAAAAATGTGAGACGGCTGGTGACATGGGCGTTGATGATTTCAAAAAGCCGGTTGGGAATGCCGGCGTCGATCATGTAGTTGGCCGAGGCCAGAGATACCGCCAGTATAACCAGGATGCCTCCGACCAGCACCATCGATTTGCGCATGACGCCGGGAAGACGCCGCAGGGGAATTTCCCGCAGGATGACCACCTCGACCACCAGCACATAGAGCGCGGTCATGGCCGCCGCTTCGGAAACGGCGAAAAAACCGCCGTATATTCCGCCCAGAACGAAGATTGGCAAGGGAAGTTCCCATGCCGCGGTGCGGATCGAGGAGCCAACCTCCCGCCAATTGAACTGCCGCAGGGGTATCCGATGGGTGCGGTTGCTCCAGATGCTCCACAGGGACAGCAGCGCCAGCATCAGCAGGCCAGGGAAAATCCCCGCCAAAAAAAGATCCTCGATGGCTACCGGCTGTCCCAGGTTCATCTGCTGGGCGACGATCCCGTAAAGGATCAGCGGCAGGGAGGGAGCAAACAGCAGGCCGAGGCTGCCTGAGGTTGTGACCAGGCCGAGATTGAACTTTTGGGGATAGCCCGCTTCCTCCATGGCCGGATAAAGGATGGCCCCCAGGGCGATGATGGTCACCCCGGAAGCTCCGGTGAAAGCCGTGAACGCGGCGCATACCCCAAGGGAAACGATGGCCAGCCCGCCCGGCAGCCAGCCGATCAGAGACTGGGTCAGACGCATCAGCCGTTGCGGGGCCTGGCTCTCGCTGAGAAGATAGCCGGCGAAGGTGAACAGGGGAATCGCCAGCAGCACCGGGGTTTCGGCAATCCGATAGATTTCGATCGCCACCACGCTGAGGTCGATACCGCTGCCATGGAAACCCCACAAGGCCGCCGCGGCGATGATGACAAACAGCGGAACACCCAGCAGGGCCAGGAGGAAAAGAATGATGGCCGGGATCATTGATTATCCTTCTCTTCTCTCCTTGTCCCCCGCAGAAGGACAAAGAAGTTCAAGACATAACGATAGGAAATCAATCCGAAAGCGATGGGAAGTATGGACTGAAAGATCCAGATCGGATATTTTCCCACCCCGGTCGTCCCGAAGGTATATTCACTTTGGACAAACTGAAAGGATTGCCACGCCAGAATCCCGCAGACCACTGCGGTAAAAAGATAGCTGAGCAGACGTATGGGAACCCGAAGGCCTTCGGGGCAAAAGCGGGTCAGCACATCGATATTGATGTGGTTGTCGTCCCTGCTGGCCGCCATGGCGCCGAGCAGGCCGAGCCAAAGAACCGATATCTGCAGCAAGCCATCGGCCCAAACCAGGCCGATGCTGAAGAAGTTGCGCAGCACAATCTGGCCGCAGGCGAGCAGAATCATCAGGGAGAGAAAAAGGATGAGCAAGGTATCCTCGATCATCACTCCGATGCGGCGCAGTCGGGACAGCAGCCCTTGGGTGGATTCTGAAGCCATAACCGGTGAACCCGTTAAAAATGCTCGTCAGCCATTATTTTTCACGGAAATCGGCCAAATGCCCTTGCAACTCCCGGTAGCGAGCCGGGGCGAAAGCCCCCTCCTGTTCGAGACCGAGGTTGACTTCCTCCGCCTTTCTCCGCCACAGAGCCAGTTCCTCATCATCCGGCTTGACGACCTGCAGCCCCTGCTTGACCAGGGCCTCGAGGGCTGCCTGATTGTCGGCCCGATTCTGGCGGTCGAATTCCTGGTAAATCCTGGTCATGACTTCTTGTAAGATGTTCTGATCGCCAGGCTCGAGTTTGTCGAAAACCCTCTTGTCGATCACCAGGGTGGCGAAGATGTAGGCCAGCGGCGCATCGGTGATATACCTGGTTTTCACGTGCCACTGAAAAGAGATGGCGCCGATCGGCGAGGTGGCGACGATATCGAGCAGCCCCGTCTGCAGACCGGTCAGAACATCCGTGATGGGGAGCACCACGGGGGAAAGGCCGAGGTGCTTCATCGCCACCTCGCTGATGCGGTCATCGGTGGGGATCCACACCTTTTTTCCCTTCATGTCCTTCAGGGAACGGACCGGCTCATTGGACATCAGCAGGGCGAAGCCCCCTTCCCCGAAGCCGAAGCTGACGAAACCGGCCTTCTCCATTTCCCCCACCAGAACCTTGTCCATGCGGGCGCGGACATGGTCCACCTCGTCAAAGGAATGAAAAACCATCGGCAGCCCGTAAAGACGCAGATCGGGGCAGACGTTGGACAGGCCGCCGGCGGTGAAGGCCCCTCCCTGCAGCTGCCCGATGCGGATCTTGCGGAGCACGCTGTTTTCGTTGCCCATGACCCCCCCGCCGAACAGTTTGATCTGAACACGCCCCTCGGTGCGCTTTCTGATTTCCTCCGCCCCCCTGCGCATACCCTCCATCCACAGGGAACCTTCCGGAGCGACGGTGGCCAGTTTGACCAGGACAGCCTGGCTTTCACCCACCGACATCATCATAAAAAAGAGGACAAACGATGCCAAAAACATTTTTTTAAACATTAAGAAACCTCCTGGAACCAGCTTCCAGACAAAGAAAAATCCGGGCATCGCAACCTGAGACGCCAGAGGCCCCCTTAAGGCAGAACACCCAGTCAGAAATAATTGTCAGCACTCTCCAGCAACTTCCTGGCCTGCTCTTTGGCCAGCATATTGAGCAGGGTGTAGCCGGGAAGATCACCTTCCGCCGCCAGCACCTCCCGAAGGAGCCGGTCATGGAGTTCGCGGTCATAAAGCAACCGGGCGTAGTTGCGGGCGTATTCCACCTTGACGCCGAGATCCTTTCCCTCGGAAAGAGCCAGGGCGCGCTCGAAATGCAGACGCCCCTCCTCGGGCTTACCCCCCAGCGCCGGCGGCCTCACCGTCTGCAGAATTCCCAGGTAGAGATGGGCGCTGCCCCGCTCATACCCCTCATCCAGTTCGACAAGGCGCGCCAGAGCCGCCTCCACTTTGGGGAGATCGGCCAGGGCGTTCCAGTCGGAACTGTTGGCCTTGATGGCCAGAAGCCAACTGACGGCGAAAGCGTAAAGGGCCGGAACATCCCGTTTCCCCAATACCTGAAGGGCGGATACATAATCCTCATAGGGGCTCTGTTTCACGCCGCACAACAGTTTTTCCCGTTCACACAGGGCCCGTTCCCCATAGGCCTCGGCCCGTTTCGACAGCCGCGCCGCCCGCTCCTGGTCATCGACAAAAACAGCGGTATAGACACTGTAGAGACCCGCACCGGCGCGCAGCATCTTTTCATTGTCGGGGTCCCCTTCGATGAAACTGTCGATCAGAAGGAGATAGGCCGGCGCTCCCAGCCGGACGATCTCGGGATCATCCTGGTTCAGAATCGCCTGAGACAGGTTGTGGGATAGGTTCCCCATGCCGCAACCACAGAAAACGATCGCCAACAATGCCGGGATTAGCTGTTTAAACCATCTCATCTGCAATATCCTTTAATTTTCCGAAATTTTTTAACAGGGTATTTTATTGGATTCTAAACAGGCAAACAAGGTCAATTTCCCTCCTTGGCAAAATCTCTTGAACAGCGCTGCCTTGCTCCGGGGTTTTGTATTGACGATCGATCTTTCCCTGTCTTATACAAATGGTCGGAGCAACTTTTTTGTGGAAAGGGAAAAACCGTGATAACTGCGATAGTCATGATCAAGTGTGAGGTCGGCAAAGTCAGGTCGGTGGCTGAAACCCTCGTCGATCTGGACGGAGTGGCGGAGATCTACTCCATATCGGGGGACTTCGACCTTCTGGGAATCATCCGGGTCAAGGAATACGAAACCCTGGCAACCGCCGTGTCGGAAGATATCGCCCAAGTGGACGGCATCGTCAAGACGACGACCCACATGGCCTTTCGATGCTATTCCAAGCACAACATGGAAAAAATGTGGGAGAGCTACCTGGATGTCTAAGGTGGGGCATCCCTTTTCGAAGGCGATTCTTGAAGCCAAACGGCAAGGGGTTCTTCCCCTTGTGGCCGATATCAAACCCATATCCCCCAGGGACGGCAATCTGATCGGCCCGCGAAGCCCCGGGAATCTGGCCAGGGAGCTTGTCGCCGCCGGCGCCTGCGCTCTTTCCGTAGTAACGGAATCGACCAATTTCGGCGGAAGTCTCGACCTGCTGTGCCAGATCTGCGCGGCGGCGCCGGCGCCGGTGCTGCGCAAGGATTTCTTTTCCTCCCCCGTCCAGATCGAAGAATCCCAGGCTGCTGGGGCAAGTGCTGTGCTGGTAATCCTGGCAACCACCCCCGACGATCTCGCCTTTGACCTCTGCCGCACGGCGACAAGTCTGGGGATGGAAGCCGTCGTCGAAGTCCACACTAAAGAAGAACTGGCTCGGGCCTTGAGACTGAACCCGACTATCATAGGCATCAACAACCGCAATATCCTTCAATTGGAAAAAGACGCCGGAGATGTCCAGGTGACCGAGGAACTGGTTCCGGCCATCCCTGAGGGAATCGTCACCCTCTCCGCCAGTTCCCTGCTGACAGAAGATTCGATCCGGCGCGCCATCCGCGCCGGGGCCGATGCCGTGCTGGTGGGCACGGCAGTTCTGCGGGCGGCCGATCCGGCGGGATTCGTGCGCGCCATTGTAAAGGAGGGCTGAGATGGTCCGTGTCAAGATCTGCGGCCTGATGAGCGAAGAGGACGTCGAAGCGGCAGCCGGCGCCGGGGCCGATTCCCTCGGCCTGGTAACCGAATATCCGGTGCCGGTGCCGTGGAACATCAGTCGCGCCAAGGCCCGGGCCCTGGCCGCTTACGCCCCTCCTTTCGTCACCACCACCGCCGTTGTCGGCGGTACCGTCGACGACATGGTCGCCATTGCCCGGATGGTCCGTCCCCACTTCCTTCAACTCCACGGGGATGAAACGGTGGATCAGATCCGGGCCGTCTGCCAAGGCCTCGAGGGAACCGGCATCAAGGTGCTGAAGGCCCTCCGGATCAAGGTCGATACCGGCGAGGCGCTCTTTTCCGCAACCGATCCGGCCGACGCCTGCATGCTGCTGGAACAATCGGGAGTGGCGGGGATCGTCGTCGATTCGGTGACCTCGTCCCGACCGGCGGGGACGGGAGTGACTCTCAACTGGGCAGCTCTGCGGGGGCTCTCCGGCCGGATCCGTCTGCCGCTCATTCTGGCGGGGGGTCTGACCCCGGACAACGTGGGTCCGGCCATTGAGGCGGTCAGGCCCTACGGGGTCGACGTCATCAGCGGCATCGAACGACAACCGGGCCGGAAAGACCCGAATCTGATCAGAAAATTTGTTCAGGCCGCCAAGGTCGGATACTGAGCCGCGAGGATGGATTCATTCCATCCCCTGTTTGGCGTTTATTCATTTTTCTCTGTTCCCGATGAAGACTGCGAGGTAGGAATATCATCAAAATGAAGCCACCCCACGAACGACGCCCCTTTACCTTCATGCTGGTGGCGATGAGCCTCGACGGCAAAATCTCCCCCCGAAGAAGGTCCGGCGCCGCCAACCCTATCGGCCCCGAACTCATCCCTGGCGAAATCATGAGTCTGCACAATCGGCAACGGCAGCAGGCCGACGCCATCATGGTCGGACTCAACTGCATCCTGCTGGACGATTCCCGCCTGACCTTGCGGCAGGGAGAAGGGCACAATCCCACCCGCATCGTTCTCGACGGTCTGGCCGAAACTCCGCCGGGTGCAAGGGTTTTCGGCCCGGAAGCGCCGACCATCATAGCGGTGACCAGGGACGCGCCGCTCAATCGGGTGGCGGCCTTC
>JAAZDE010000145.1 GCA_012512925.1 Desulfuromonadaceae bacterium | reverse complement strand
TGCACGCGTTGACCGGGTACCGCGGTGTAGTAGCGGTCCGGTTCGAGCAGCGGGGTGTAATTCCCCCTGGTCAAAGCCGGCAGCGGCAGTTCCCGTCCGGTCAGGAATTCATACAGGAACCAGACCCTGCGGGCGTATTTCCCGGTCGGCTTCGAGCTGATCCAGTCCGCTATCTCGTCTGCCGGGGCCACTTCGAACAATGCCGACAAAATGCCAAGGTTGACGCCGTCGTACTTGAGGGCGAACTCCAGATGGTCTCCCGTCCCGTCTCCAGGCCAATAGGACTGGGGATAAACGGATGTCATCTGGCCATCCTGAAAGTCCCTGCGCAGCGTCCCGGTCGGGCTGACGGAGGACGTGTGCCAGTTCGGCACAGCGCTCAATCCGTACTGCTCGACCAGAAACGCATAGCCGGCGGGCCGGTTTTGGGTCGTGTCAACAGCCATCGGTCCTCAAAAAATCGGTGTGCATTTCAAAATATGGTTAAAATCAAGCATTAATCAAAAAATATGCTTAATTTTCGTGATTTCTTCAAGGATATTGTTTACAAGGCTGGGCGTGCGCAGTTCAGACCGCCCGGCGGAGGATGCAAAACGGTTGGTGTTCGTTGCCGGTATCGTTGAGAACCATGGCTGTCCCCTGCAGGGGCGAAGGATTTTTCGTCCCTGTGCCCGACCGTGGTGCGGTGCTTAAAGGTATGAAACATCAATGGGATGAATTGTGCGTGCGGTGCGCCGTGCGCACCAAAAAAACCCTCCAACCCGGCACCTTTCCCCGATGTTCCCGGCAGGTATGAGCCAGGAGTGCCCGTCGGCTTCGGATGCGATGGCGCGGGAAAAACTACATCGCCGCGGAGTT
Source organism: Desulfuromonadaceae bacterium (assembly GCA_012512925.1). Taxonomy (GTDB): domain Bacteria; phylum Desulfobacterota; class Desulfuromonadia; order Desulfuromonadales; family JAAYDE01; genus JAAYDE01. The sequence goes on along the minus strand of JAAZDE010000145.1, from coordinate 711 downwards.
CTCCGGCACGATTCTGATGTTCAATGCGCGAATCACCCTGGCGATGGTGGCATAACCGGGGTTGCCCTCTCCCGACAACGATTTGTACAGGCTCTCCCGATTCACTCCAGCGATTCTGGCGACCTCGGCCATGCCCTTTTTCCTGGCAAGAAAGCCAAGGGCCACCAGAAAAACGCGTGGGTCTTCATCGAGAAAGGCCGTAGCCAAGTAGGCGTTGATCTCCTCAGGGCTTTCAAGATAGTCGAACGGATTGTACAGGGTCGTTTCGGTTTTCATGACGTTCATCCCATTGTTTTGGCGATCTCTTTCGCCTTGCGAATGTCTCTCTCCTGGCTTGACTTGTCGCCGCCGACCAGCAGGAGCACCACCGAGTCACCCTTGATGGCGGACTACAGCCGATACCCCGGCCGAACGAACAGCCGCAACGTTGATCGTTCCCAGGCTGGAGCATATGGGCAGGATCATGGTGGGCGCAGCGCACCCAAGGGCCGTGCGGGAACGGTCGGTCGGGGACAGCAGGTGGCTGATCGTAGGGGCGAAAAATTTTTCGCCCCTACGCGCGACCGGGGGTGGTCTCCGCTCGATGGTCGTTGCAGACACCCAGGTGGGGATTCCTTGATGGTTGTCACGCCAGCGTGGGGCCAATCATTTTGGGAACCTTTCCAGCGATTATCGAGGGCATGGCCCGCTCCGACACCGATGGATGTCTCT
>JAAZDE010000144.1 GCA_012512925.1 Desulfuromonadaceae bacterium | reverse complement strand
TGTTCGCGCAGGGCGCTTTCGATCTCCCCCAGCTCGATGCGGAAGCCGCGGATCTTGACCTGCTGGTCGATCCGGCCCAGATACGCGATCTCGCCATTCTCCAGCCACCGCGCCAGGTCGCCGGTCCTGTAGAGCCGCCCCTCCCCGAAAGGATTGGCGATGAACTTCTCCGCCGTCAGCTCCGGCCGGTTCAGATAGCCGCGGGCGACACCGGCGCCGCCGACATGAATCTCTCCGGGAATGCCGATGGGCTGGGGGGTGCCGTGGGTGTCAAGGATATAGATGAAGAGGGGCGCCAGCTGGCGGCCGATGTTGGAAATCCCCGCCGTGATCTCCGCCGCTCCGATCTCCTTCCAGGTGACATGGACGGTGGTCTCGGTGATGCCGTACATGTTGACGACGCGGGTGGCCGGGTAGCGCTCCTTCCAGTCCCGCACGATGTGAGGGTAGAAGGCCTCGCCGCCGAAGACGAGGTGGCGCACCGCCAGATCCCGGCGGCGGCCGCGGGCCTCAGTGGCGCTCAACTGGGTGAAGTAGGAGGGAACCTGGTTGAGGACGGTGACCCGCTCCTTTTCCAGCAGATCGAGGAAGGCCTCGGGGTCCTTGGCGACGGCGGGTTCGGCGACGATGAGCCGGCCGCCGTAAAGGAGGGCGCCGAAGATCTCCCAGACGGAGAAGTCGAAGGCGTAGGAATGGAACAGGGTCCAGACATCCCGGTGATCGAAGCGGAAGGGGAGATGGTTCTGGAAGAGAAGCTGAACGACGTTGCGGTGCTCGACCACCACTCCTTTGGGTTTGCCGGTGGAGCCGGAAGTGTAGATGACGTAGGCGGTGTCTGTGGACCTGGAGCGATTTTCGGGGTTGCCGCCGGGGTGGCGTTCCAGTTCCTCCGTTCTGTCGAGGCAGAGGACTTCCCCGGCGAATGGAAGGTTGCTGTCCGAGGTGGCTATCAGATATTGCAGACCGGCGTCCTCGACCATGTAGGTCAGGCGATCCGATGGATAGTGGGGATCGAGAGGCAGATAGCCTCCTCCCGCCTTGAGGATGCCGAGCACCGCGGCGACCAGATCGACGCTCCGCTCCAGGCTCAGGCCCACCAGGGTGTCGGGTGTCACTCCCTTTTCCCTGAGAGCGTGGGCGATGCGGTTGGCGCGGACGTTCAGCTCCCGATAGGTCAGGTCCCGCCGCTGATCCCTGACGGCGACCGCATCGGGGCGCAGGGCCGCCTGGTCCTCGAAGAGGCGATGGATCACCTGATCTTGTGGATAGTCGGCGGCCTGGTTGTTGAAGCCGTGGACCACCAGATTCTGTTCGGCGGGATCGAGAAGGGAAAGTTCGCCGACCGGAAGATCGGGACGGCGGACCGCTTCGGCGGCGAGGTGGCAAAAATGTCCGGCCATCCGTTCGACGGTTTTCCGGCGGAAGAGGTCGCGGTTGTATTCGATGTTTCCTGCCAGACTTTCGCCATCCTCACCCAGGTTCAGGGTGAGATCGAATTTGGCGCTGTCGAATTCGGCGTACAGGGGGCTGACCTCAAGATTTTCCAGAGCCAGTTTTTCGAAGGAAGTCTCCGCCGGGGCGAACATGACCTGGAAAATGGGAGCGTGGCTGGTGTTGCGCGGCGGGGCCAATTCCTCCACCAGTTTTTCGAAGGGGATGTCCTGATGGGCAAAGGCCCGAAGGGTGGTGGCGCGGGTTCGTTCAAGGAGATCGGTGAAGGTCGGTTCTCCGGACAGATCGTTGCGCAGGGGCAGGGAATTGACGAAGAAGCCGACGGTATTTTCGATTTCGGGGCGGGTTCGGCCGGAGACCGGGGTGCCGATCACCACATCGTCCAGGCCGCTGTAGCGGGAAAGAAGCAGCGCCCAGAGCGCCTCCAGGGCCATGAACAGGGTGGTGTCGTTTTTGCGGGCGATACGGGCCAGTTTTTGAGCGGTGGCCGGATCAATGATTACCGCCACATGGCCGCCGCAGTTGCTCTGGATGTCGGGACGGGGAAAATCACCGGGAAGAGGCAGCATAGCGGGAATCCCCCGCAACTCCTCTTTCCAGAAGTCGCGCTGTCGGCGGAGTGTGTCGCCGGCCAGGCGGTTTTTCTGCCATTGGGCGTAATCAGTGTATTCGGCTGCGGTTTCCGGAAGTTGCGGCGGAGTGCCGGTGCGGAATGCCGCATAAAAGGAATCGAGTTCCTTCAGGAAGATGCCGAAGCTCCAGCCGTCGAAGACGATGTGATGGAAGACCAGCGACAGGATGTGGTCTTTTTCCCCGAGCCGCCACAGACGGAAGCGGTAGAGGGGGCCCCGTTCCAGGTCGAAGGGGCGGACAGCCTCTTCGGCCAGGAATTTTTCAATCTCCGTATTGGGGCAGGATTCCACGAAGAAGGTGAAATCCTCTTCCGGGGCGATTTTCTGGACAGCATCGCCGTCGGCGTTTTCCAGGAAGACGGCGCGGAGTCCCTCATGGCGGCGGACCAGTAGGCGGAGGGATTCCTCCAGGGCAGCCGCGTCCAGATCCCCCTGCAGGCGGAAGGCGGCGGGGATGTTGTAGGCGGGCGAACTGCCTTCGAAGCGGTCGAGGAACCAGAGTCGGGACTGGGCGAAGGAGAGCGGCGCCTCCTTCTGGCCGCTCTTGCGCAGCGGCGGCGCCGGGGTCTCTCCGGTCTGCCGGATCGCCTCCAGAAGCCGGGCCGGAGTCGGCCGGTCGAAGACAGTCCGCAGGGGGATTTCCACCTGGTAGG
>JAAZDE010000018.1 GCA_012512925.1 Desulfuromonadaceae bacterium | reverse complement strand
GAAGAGCGGCGGGTTCGTAAACCACCCGGCGGCCCTGCGCCACCACCTGCAGAGGAAGGACGAAATCGGGCAACTGGTCAGGATTCATGGGTCGGTAGAGCTCCTTGCGCACCGCATCGATGCCGCCATCCACGCCAACCACCGAGCCGATGCGGGTTTCGCCGGCGCGCAGGGCATTCTCGTATTTCATATAACCGGAACAACCCTCCCCGACCGGGCTGCCTCCGGGATTGGTGTAAACCATCTTCCCCGTAACATAACCCACCGAGGGATCAGCGAGATTGGCCGTTAAACGGCGCAGGGCATCGGGAGCCCAGATGGAATTGGCGTCGGAAAAAGCCACAATGTTGCCTTTGGCCAGAGGAACGGCCAGGTTGAGGGCCGCCGTTTTGCCGGAACGGGGCTCCTGACGAAGCAACCGCACCGATTTCTCCCGAAAACCTTTTACGATGTCATCGGTCCTGTCCGTGGAACCGTCGGAGATGACCAGGATTTCCAGGTGGTCTGCGGGATAGTCGAGGGACAGTTCGTTGCTGAGCGTTGCAGCGATTTGTTTTTCCTCGTTGTGGGCGGCGATCAGAATGGTGACGAAAGGGTCTACCCTCTGTTTTCGAGGAGATCGGTCGATAAAAAGACCCAGGACAAAGACGAGAACGGGGTAGCCCCCATAAACGTAAATCACCAGGGCCAAAGAGAGGAAAAAAAGGAATGCGATCATGGCAAAGGTGATTCCTGTTTCAATTCTCAGTCACATAACGATAAAAAACCGGATAGAAATCCTTCACAAACTCCTCGGCGGTTTTTTTGGCCAAATTTACATCCTGGGTATCGAAGCGAACATTGATGCGGACAAAGGCGTTGGCCTCCCCCTGCTTGAAAAAACGCGAGCGAATCATGGCCAACTTCTGCGCCAAGGTCCCGGAGGAAGAATACCCATAGCTCTGAAACCAGTACAGTATGTATTCCTTGCGCTCTTCGTTTTCGGCGACCATGGCGGCATAGGAAACCTTGGGCGTTTTGCTGTCGGCAAAGCCAATCTCGCCGGTCTCCTTTTGCCCAAGAACCCAACCCTGACCGCTGAAGCAGACCAGGGGATCATGGGCGGCACCAATTTTTTCAGCGGTATGATAAAAACCCACATACAATTCCACCCTATTCTCCCGCATCCGGTAAGGGCGCCACAGATGATCATCCAGGGCCAGGGATTCGATAATGAAGGATGACAAAGGATAGGAGTCCCCCGGTATCCATTCCCCAATCCTGGCCAGGGAACCCGCCAGAGGAGGCCCTGAAAATACCTTTCCCGGTCCTCCCTTGTGGATGTGCACAAAGCCCGCCGTCAGCAACAACAGCAAAACGAAAAAAACCAGTTTGCCCCACCGGGCGAAGGCTATTTTTCCCATCGACTGAATCCTTTGCCGAAAAACAGGAACAGCACCATGGCTGCTGCAAATACGACCACGCCGAGAATCGTGTGGGGAGCCCCTTGGGTCAGGTCCAGGCCGAGATGGTAAGAGGCCGCCACCATCGCGAACACCCGGAAAATATTCACTGCCACGGCGATGGGCACGACAAGGGAAAAAAGCAGGCCTCGCGAAATCCAGCGCCGCAGAATGAAATAGCAGACAACGGCGGCAATGGCCAGAAGAGCGGAGATCGAGCGCAGGCCGCTGCAGGCCTGGACCACATGAAAGGTCTGCTGTGGCAGATGAATGATATTCCCTTCGTGATAAATCGGAATTCCCGACCAGGAGGCCAGCAGGACCGTCGCTTTGGTCACAAACAGTTGAAGGGGGATGGTCATTAAGGCGAGAAACTGCGCCGGCAATGGAATGGCGAAAAGG
>JAAZDE010000143.1 GCA_012512925.1 Desulfuromonadaceae bacterium | reverse complement strand
GGAGGGGCCGCCCATACCGGGGCCGCCAAAATGGCCATAAAAACCAGGGACATTGCAAAACCCATTTGAAAACCGAATCGTTTCATGTCGCCCTCCAATTGAAGATGTTATTTGACGGGATTATGCCATGGGAGGGTTTTGAGGTTACAAAAAAAACGCCCCTTGTCTAAAAGGCCAAAAATTCTGGTTTTTTCATTCTGTCACGGCTCCGAAAGCGGCGGATTGGCATACCCCCTGGATGCCAAAGGGGATTCGCCCCGATGGGGGAAGAAAAGAGGTTCGGCCGCCCGGGTTCCGGGGAGCAGGGATCGGTAGAGGTCCATGGTTTTCCAGGCGATGGCCTGCCAGGTGAACCGTTCTTCGACCCGCTTGCGTCCGGCCCGTCCCATTTGTTTCGCCTTCCGCCTGTCGCGCAGTACTGTGTTGATCGCCTCGGCCAAGGCTCTTGGATCAGCGGGGGGGACCAGGTAGCCGGTTTCGCCGGGGACGACCACCTCCGGGATGCCGCCCACGGCGCTGGCCACCACCGGCTTCTCGCAGGCCATCGCTTCGAGATTGGTGATGCCGAAGGGCTCGTAAATGGAGGGGCAGACAAAAAGCTGGGCGTGGCTGTAGATCTCAACGTACTGTTCCTCGCGCAGCAGTTCATTGATCCACAGCACCCGCGGCTGGCGGGCGACCAGAGCGGCGATCTCCTGTTCCACTTCCGGGGTGTCCGGGGCGCTGGTGCAGCAGACCAGGGTAACTCCCGGATCAATCCGTTCCATGGCTTGGATGAGGTGTTTCATCCCTTTCTGGCGGCTGGTGCGGCCGACGAAAAGGATGTAGTCGCGGGGGATTGCCCATTTCCGGCGGGTGGCGCGGGCGGCGCTGGGCTTCCAGGTGGAGATGTCGATGCCGTTGTGGATGACGGCGATCCGTTCCGGCTGCACGTCGAAATGTTGCAGTATTTCGGCCCGCGAGTTATGACTGACGGCGATAATGCGGTCGGCGTTTTCCAGGGCGATCTTTTCAGCCCAGTTGGTGAGATGGTAGGAACGTCCCAGTTGTTCCTCTTTCCAGGGGCGCAGCGGTTCGATACTGTGGACCGTGGCCACGAAGGGGACATTATAGAGCATTTTGGCCATGAAGCCGGCGAGGGAAGCATACCAGGTGTGGGCATGAATGACATCGGCATCCACCCGCTTCCCGACCATGGCCAGATTGGCGGAAAAGGTGCCGAGAACACTGGTGAATTTTTCTTCCCAGACGCGCTCCCAAGGTTGATAACCCTTGACGCTGAGGTGGTGGCGACGACTTTCCTGTTCTCCTATGCAGCGCACCTCGACCTCCATCAACGCGGCCAGTTGGGCGGCCAGGTTTTTCACGTGAACGCCGGCGCCTCCATAGATGTGAGGGGGATATTCCTTGGTGAGCAAGGTCACTTTCATACGAACCTCCACCTTTGTAGGATTGTCGGAGAACTGTTGACCGGTTGGGTTGAATTTCGGATTGGTCCGGAAAAGGGGCATTGCTGCCGGGATGGTTTACCGTCCCGGCAAGTCGCTCGAAGGGGGATTCCCCCATTAGCTGACAGTGCGATTGGCTCTGGAGGCAAGATCCTGTCGACATGGCACTGAATAAATGATAGCAGCCGGTGATCGGTTGTAAAGGTGGCAGAGGGGAGAAGACGGGGGAGTATTCAACCAGGGAATTTTTCCGTGACTTCGTCTCCGGTTCCGCCGACGAGGTTACGGAAAAAGAAAGTTCCCTCCCTGGTAGATGAGGAAGGCCAGCAGCCAGCCCAGAACCAGGGTGTAGGCGACGGTGAAGATGGCCCAATACCAGGAGTTGGTTTCCTTGCGTACCGCGCCGATGGTGGCCGCGCAGGGGATGTAGACGAGGCTCAGAACCATGAAGGCCAGGGCGCTGACCGGGGTGAATTGGCTGGCGATGGCCCCGGCAAGGGTTTCTTCGCCGGCGCCGTAAAGGGTGCCCAGAGTGCCGACCACGATCTCCTTGGCCAAAATGCCGAAGATCAGCGCCACCGCCGCCTGCCAGAAGCCGAAGCCGATCGGCTCGAGCAGCGGCGCAAAGATCGATCCGACGCGGCCGACGATGCTTTCCTGGCTGGCATATTCCACGCCGAGGGGAAGGCTGGCCAGACACCACACCGCCACCACTGCCAGGAAGATGACCGTTCCCGCCTTCTGGACGAAGATGAAGCAGCGGTGCCAGGCGCTCAGCAGGAGGCTTTTGGCGGAGGGAAGGCGGTAGGGGGGGAGTTCCATGATCAGCGGGGCCGGTTCTCCTTTGAAGAAGACGCTCTTGAATATCCGCGCCATCAGCATGGCGAGGACAATGCCGAGCAAATAGATGCCGAAGATGACGGTTCCCTGGTGTTTGGCGAAAAAGGCGCCGGCGAAGAGAACGTAGATGGGCAGCCGCGCCGCGCACGACATGAGGGGGGTGATGAGGATGGTGATGATGCGATCCTTGGGGTTTTCCAGGGTGCGCGCCGCCATGATGCCGGGGACGTTGCAGCCAAAGCCGACCACCATGGGGATGAAGGATTTGCCGTGCAGGCCCATGGCGTGCATGATCTTGTCCATGACGAAGGCGCCGCGGGCCATGTAGCCCGATTCCTCCAGCAGGGAGATGGCGAGGTAAAGGAAGAAGATGATGGGGACGAAGACCATCACCGAGCCGACCCCGCCGATGATCCCGTCCTCGACCAGGGAGGCAAGCCAGGAAGGCCCGTTCAAAGCCTGGATCAGAGCGGCCGCCTGGTTCCCGAGGGCGGTGAACAGCTGATCGATGTAGTGGACAAAAAAGCCTCCCACGTCGAAAGTCAGCTTGAAAATCAGCCACAGCAGGAAGAAAAAAATGGGAAGTCCCATTAACCGGTTGGCCAGAACCTTATCGATCTTGTCGGAGAGGGAGAGGCGGTCCTCCAGCCCCCAGGATTTCTTGACGAATTCTTTGACCAGACCGTTGATGAAGCCGTAGCGCTCCTCCACCAGGGCGGTTTCGAGATCGTAGCCGATGCCCTTTTCCGTTTCCTTTTTCAACACCCCGAGATCCTCCAGAATCGAATCGCGGAGGGGGCTTTTTTCCAGGCGCGCCAGGTATTCCCGGTCATCTTCCAAGAGTTTTATGGCCAGCCAGCGCGGCGGGGAGGATTGGGAAAGGGATGGGTCCTCACCCAGGCGCTGGATGAGCCGTTCGATGGCGAATTCGGTATTTTCCCGGTAGCGGAAGGGGATAGCGGGGGGCGCGGCGGCGCCGAGTGTGACCTGTTCCGCCAGCACCTTTTTGAGTTGCTGGATGCCGCGGTTTTTTTTGGCCGCGGTGGCCACGATGGGTATGCCGAGTAGCTCCGAGAGCCCTTCCAGGTCGATCGACATGCCCTTTTCCTCCACCTCGTCGATCATGTTGAAAACCAGCACCAGAGGGGCGGCTTTCAGTTCCATCAGCTGCAGGGAGAGATAGAGGTTGCGCTCCAGGTTGGAGGCGTCGAGAACGACGGCGATGAGGCAGGGCCTGTCCTGGACGATGAAGTCCCGGGCGACCCGCTCGTCGAGGGAGTTGGCGGTCAGGCTGTAGATTCCGGGGAGGTCGACCACGGTGACCTGACGGCCGTCGAGGTCGGTCTTCCCTTCCTTTCTTTCAACGGTCACCCCCGGCCAGTTGCCGACCCTTTGCCGGGAGCCGGTCAGGGCGTTGAAAATGGTGGTCTTACCCGAGTTGGGGTTGCCGGCCAGAGCGATGACGACATCGTTTTTTTTCATCGGGAGGATTTTACGGGGGTGACCAGGATCTTTTGGGCCATGCCGCAGCCGAGACCGAGGCGGCATCCCTTGATATTGAGGATGACGGGGCCGCAGTGGCAGGAAACCACTTCCATTTCCTCGCCGGGCAGAACACCCATGGCTTCCAGACGGCGGCGGACTTCGCAGCCGCCGGCGATCTTCTCCACCTTGACTCTTTCACCGGTGGCGCAGAGGGACAGGGGACACATGATCAAAGGACCTCCACTTCAATAAATTCAGCTTCTTCCTTGCGAAGGGAAAGATGGAAACCTTTCAGGGCGATGTCGATCGGATCCCCCAGGGGGGCCACATTATCCACGGAAACCCTGGTGCCGGGAACCACGCCCATGATCAGCAGGCGTTTTTTCAGGACGGGATTGCCGCCGACCTTGCGGATCAGGGCCTTGCCGCCGACGGGGAGTTCTTTCAGGGTCGTCATTTGAATCCGCATCCTCCGGAGGTGTCGTTGAGACAGGGTGGGGCTTCGCCGGTGGCCGCGAATTTCTGGAAATAATCGAGCCATTTGGGAGTTTTGTCCCGTTCCGGAAAGGTTTCGGTGAATTCCACGAACTTGATGAGCAGCTCCAGGGTCTGGGGGCTGATGTGATGCTCCAGCCGGCAGGCATCGGCCTCGGCGACCTCGGTTCTGACCCCGAGGATGTGGTTCAGGAAGCGGAACAGGACCTGGTGCCGGCGGTGGATCTCCTTGGCCAGTTCCTCTCCTTCCGAAGTCAGCTCCAGGCAGCCGTAGTGCTGATGCACCACCAGCCCCTTTTTCATCAGCACCTTGATGGCGGAAACGACGCTCGGTTTTTTGACGTCGAGGTGGTCGGCGACATTCTTGACCCTGGCAAAGCCTTCCCGGTCGGCCAACAGGAAGATCGCTTCCAGATAATCCTGAGCGCTATGGGAAAGATTGGATGCCAAGAGCTGTTTCTCCTGTTGTTAGGTGTGACTAACAGGAAGATTACAGGGATTCCCTGCGGGGTGTCAAGAAAAAAAGTTAGGCTAGGATAACTTAACGGTGAAAAAAAACCGGGCCGGCCATGGAAGCCGACCCGGTCGACGAAAGGACGGGGAAAAGGGACTACTGGAAGAGCTCCCGCCACCAGATGAAGAAAAAGTTGTGCGGCAGGAAGTCCGGGGTGATGCCGAAGACCCCGGCGTTGGTCGATTCGCTGTCTTCATCGGGGTTGGTGCTGCCGACCGAGATCAGCAATCTCTGGGAGCCGTCCTTGATGACGAGGACCGGCTTGGAGCCGATGCCGCCGCCGATTTCAAGATAGTCGTCCTTGACGCCGTCACTGTCGTAATCGGCGAAGACGGCAGCGCCGGTCTTGTAGCCCAGCGCGTAGAGGTAGCTGTCGCCGCCGGGAACGCAAACCTCGTCATTGGGTGAGAAGGTGGTGAAGTAGACCGCTTTATTGAATACCACCGGCTCTGCCAGGACTTTCTCGCCGTCCCCCAGGGTGTAATACCAGCCTTTGTCACTGATGTTGTTCTGGTCGATATCGGCGCTGGGGTTGTCCAGTCGCGGCACCAGCGAGGTATCCGCGGCCGGCCGCAGATTGACCAGATCCTCCTCGGTGAGAGCGGTCCAGAGATGGTTGTCCTTGACCGCATAGAAACGGTTTGCGGTGCCTTCCTGGCAGGCCTTGTCGCGGTCCCCGGAGCCGATGAAGACCAGATCGTAGCCCCATTCGAGGGTCACGTCCGGGGCGTACTGAAACTGCCTGCGCTCGTCTGTCAGGCCGTCCCCGTCGTTGTCGACATTGTCGCTGCAGCTGCTTTCGTCGCAGCCCGCCTTGAAGAGGATCTGTGCCTGCCAGTTGTGGATGTTTTCGTCGTTGAAATAGAAATTGGAGGAAGAGAAATTGCCGATGCGCCACAGATTGCCCCCCAGATCCCCCACGTACAGCTTGTCGACCAACTGTCCCCGGTGCGCAGGGTCGGCGTCCACCGTGGTGATATTGCTGATGATGCTGTAATTCATCCCGATGTTGTTGCTGGCGGTGTTGTGGAAGCTGCGCACCACCGCGCCGCTCAGGGCATCGACGGCAAGGATGGAATTGCCCTTGCTGTCGTTGAGGCCGTAGCCGCCGCCGACGAACATGACCCAGGTTCCCGCGTCATTTTCATCATCACTGGTCTTGACCCGGCCGAAAACCGGCTCCGACCAGGTTTCGCCGAGTCTGGTGCCGAGTTCGACGCCGTTTTCATCGGTGGTGCTGGCGTTTAACCGCCAGAGCCAAATCGGGGTATCGGGATAGGTGACATCGAGGGCGTAGTAGGATGAGCCCCCCTTGCGTTCTCCGAAGATCAGAATGACCCGGTCATCCCCTTCGTCAACGGAGCCGTCACCGTTCAGATCGTCGATGACTCCGTCATTGTTGTAATCGAGAAAGAAGAGGCGCGGACTGGAATCGACAAAGTACTCATGGCTGGTTCCTTCGACTATCATCTTCAGGCGGGAGAGTTGCCCCGGGGGGACAAACCCCCAGTCCTCTATGCCTGTGTCGTCATTAACGGTATGGAGCATGCCGTCGTTGGCGCCGTAGAACAGCTTGCGGAACTCCAGGGTCGGAAGACTGGCGGCCTTGCGGTAGGAATAAGCGAATACCGCCGGCTCCACATGGAGGGCGTCGCCGGTAATCAGGCGGCGGTTTTCGGTAATGTTGGCATCCTGATCCTCATCATAACTGTCGGCGCCGCGGATGTAGTT
>JAAZDE010000142.1 GCA_012512925.1 Desulfuromonadaceae bacterium | reverse complement strand
TTCAGCCACATCCCGGTAAGAGGAATCGACATCCAAGACCTGGCGGAACTTTGCCAGCGCCTCCCTGAAACGATTCTGCTGCTGATAAAAAAGGCCCAGCTCAAAATCCAGGATCACTTTGTCCTGCTCCGAAAGGCCGCTTTTGGCCGACATTTTCAGGAAAAAATCCTCGGCCGCATCCAGCACCCCTTTTTCGGCCAGGCAGGAAGCCTTGAGAACGACACAGGCCACGAAGCGGGGGGGATCCTTTATCGCCTGTTCAAACTCCCTGATGGCTTCATCCATCTGCCCCATCTCCTTGAAGGCAATGCCCAGCTGATAATGGGTTTCGGTATCCTCCTGGGAAATCTCCGTTTTGACCCCCTTCTGAGAGTCGGCCAGGAGCGTGTCGAGGGAGGTTTCAAAATCATCGTCCGCCCCCTCGAACAAATCCCCACGACCGAAGTCCGAGGCCCGCTTTTCCCCTTCAGCGGAGATGGCCGCCGAGCGGCGGGCGGCAATCTGCTCGAGACGAATCAGCGCCTCCGGGCTATCCGCCTTCACGGCCAGGATATCCTGACAAATCCTTTCCGCCTCACCCCACAACCCCTGCTGAAAATAGAAGTCGCTCTCTTCAAGTTCCCTGGAAAAATCGGCGGCCGCCGTCCCTTTCTCGCCTTCGTCCAAATCGGTGAGAAAGTCGAATTCGAGAAAATTCTGGCCGTCCCTCTTTTCGTCGGGGATGGAGGCCATCTCCTCCCCCGCTGAAACCACCTGGAAGGGTTCTTCCGGCAGGCCATCAGGGGAAAGGGGCGCCGAAGGGGAAGAAACGGCATCTTCTTTATCTTCCCCGCCGCCCTTTATCCCTGCTGCAGCGACGGTGTCGATGGCCTCTTGGGTGATGACGCCGTGTTGGTCGTCGCCGCCCGCGGCCGGGCCGGACAGGGAATCGACGCCGGGGAGCCCCGTTTCATTGAGGGCCATGCTGTCAAAAGGATTCTCCTGTTTCCGGAAAAAGTGATCGAGGTGTTCCACCCCCTCCTGAACACGGGGATCGCCGGGGAGAATCGCCGTCAGTTTTTGATAAAACTCCCTTACGGTTGAACCCATTTCGGCCTGGATGAATTTCTCCTTCCAGGGAACCAGGGCGTCCAGCGCCTGTTTCCCGTCCCTGCTGTCAACACAGAGGGCGATGAAAAGGCTGCGAAGGACAAGATCCTCGGGCTCCAGGTAGAGAAGAGCGGCCAGCGCCTTCTTCCTCCCGGGCAGATTGCCGAGCACTTCGTATCCGTCAGCCAGCGCCTGCAGCAGCCGCCGATTCCGCTGATTCCCGACCGACAGCTGTTCAAGGGATTTGACCCCCTGTTCGGGCTGCCCGGACCGGATCCGGGCCTCCGCCAAAGCAATACCGACATCGCAACTGCCCGGGAAAAGGGTCAGGTAGTGTTCGTAGAAAGGGATCAGCGCCGGCGGATTCCTTTGGTCCTTCAGCAATTCCAGCACCCCGTCGAATTCAGCCTGGGCCTCCCTGGCCGATCCCTGCCGGAAAAGAAGGTCGACCAACTTCATCCTCACGGCCACATTTTGAGGATCCAGCTCGCCGATCTTTTTCAGAATCGGCAGCAGTTCCGTTGGCTTGTTTTCTTTCTCATAATACTCGCAGGCACTGCGATACTCGGCGATGGCATTGCCGACGAGCCCTTGCTGCTCGTTCAACTCGCCCATCTGCCGGTGCAACTCTTTCCGTTCGGGCTGCAGCTTTTGCAGCTGTTTGAGAACGGCGATGGCCTTCAAATGAAATTTGTTTTTCTGATAATACCTGGCGACGGCTTCATACTCGCCGATCGCCTTGGCCGTGTCGCCCGAACGGTTGTAAAGCTCGGCCAGCTTCAGCCGGTGCCGGATATCGTTCTGATCCAGCTTGACGACCTGTTCATATTCCTTGATGGCTTTGTCTACGCGGCCTTTCAGCAGCAGTTTCTGGGCCGAAGCGAGTAGTTTATCTTTACTGGACAATGCTTTCACCTTGTCGGTTGGTTTCCAGCCAACGGCAGAGGATGGAAACGGATCACGCTATGGAGTGGGTTATTGGAACAATATTGCCATATTTTTCTGTTTGCGCCATGGCGACGAGGCCGGGGAGTAATCCGTATTTCAAAATCCGCAGGTCTTCAAATATCCCGGGACTCAGGGTTCCGGCCATGCCGGCCCCACGATGGCAATGCAAAAACGACGGTTATTATTAAAGCAAAAAGGACTATTGCAAGATTCAATCCAGGATAAAACGCCGTTTTCCGGACACCTCCCAAAACCGCCATGGTCCCCGCCGAACCGCTACCATACTATGAAATCAGCAAGGGACTTGTCTACCCGTTTGCCAGATTTTTAAGCCGGCCGATCTCCTCCGCCGTCAGAAAGCGGTAGTGCCCGCTCGGCAAATCGCCGATCTCGAGAAAGGCGTAGCGGATTCTCTTCAGCCTGCTGACCGGGTGGCCGACGGATTCCAGCATCCGTCGCACCTGCCGGTTGCGCCCTTCCCGGAGGGTGATCTCCAGCCAGGTGTGGCCGCCGCTGAAGCGGACATTCCCGATCCGCGCCGGCGCGGTCAGGCCATCCTCCAGAGTCACCCCCTGCTCCAGAAGGCGGATATTTTCCCGGCGGATCTGGCCGCGCGCCCGAACCAGATAGGTCTTTTCCACTTTGAAACGGGGATGGGCCAACCGGTGGGCCAAGGCCCCGTCATCGGTGAGCAGAATCGCCCCTTCGGTGGTCATGTCGAGACGGCCGATGGTAAACAGCCGCCCCGGGATATCCCGGACCAGGTCGAAGATCAACCGCCGGTCCTGGGGATCGGAACGGGTGCACATCACTCCGGCCGGCTTGTTGACCAGGACATACCGGTTCTTTCGGCCGGGTTCGAGCGGATTTCCCCGGACCAGAATCTTCTGGTCCAGGGGATCCGCCTTATCCCCGAGGCCAGCCACGACACCATCCACGGTCACCTCGCCGGCGCGGATCCACTCTTCCGCCTCGCGCCGGGAGGCGAGCCCGGCGGCGGCGATAAGTTTCTGCAGACGTTCCTTCATGCTGAGTTGCGGCTCCTGTCATTCGTTGAAAGGGAGGCCCGGATCCTCTGGAAAAAGCTGTTTGATCTGTTGCAGATCAGGCAGTTCTTCCAGGTTTCGCAATCCGAAAACCTCCAGAAAATAGGCCGATGTGCCATAGAGGAGAGGCCGACCGGGGGCTTCCTTCTTGCCGCAGATGCGCAGCAGCCCCTTCTCCAGCAGGGTCCTCAGGGCGCCATCGCAGTCCACCCCGCGAACCCGCTCCATCTCCCCCCGGGTGATCGGCTGGCGGTAGGCGACAATGGCCAGGATCTCCAGCGCCGCCCGCGACAGCCGAAAGGTTTTCCTTTTATGGGATCTCCTGATCCAGAAGGAAAATTCCCGCCGCGTCCGGAACTGGAATCCTTCCGCCACTTCGGCCAGTTCGATCCCCCCTCCGGCATTGTCGTACTTCTTGCGCAGGTCCTCGAGGACCTGATGGATGAGAGGGCGCTCAACCTCCACGATCTCGGCGATCTGGGCCGCTTTCATCGGTTTATCGGCCGCGAAAACCAGACATTCGACAACGGCGAGAAGTTCACCACGGTCCATGACGCCCCCCGTTCCAGCTGATTTCAGGTCACCGTCCAGAGTTCAATGGGGCCGAACTCCCTGTTCTGCACCAGCCGCAAAAAACGCAGCCGGACCAACTCCAGTACGGCCAGAAAAGTCATCACCACCTGCAGGGGAGATGGAGGCCCCCGGAACAGGGAGGCCAAATCGGCCGAGGGGACCGAGTTCAGAAACAGCTTGATCTCCTCAATGCGCTGGGAAACCGAAAAATTCTCCATCTCCACCTGATGGAAGGAGGGTTCCTTGCGCTCGAACAGTGATTCACGGCACACCTTGAGGAACTGGTAGAAATCGATTTCCAGTTCTCCGGGATTTTCCTCCGCGACTTCGCAGGGAATGCGCGCGAAGACATCCCGGTCGAGAAGAGAGTGGCGATCCAGAAGCAGCGCCGCCTCCTGAAAGAGCTGGTATTCCCTGAGGCGCTCCACCAGGATCTGCCCCGGATCCCCTTCCTCATCTTCCTCAGCTTCCGGATCCTCGTCGGCGACCGGCAGAAGCATTCTCGATTTGATGTGAATCAGGGTGGCCGCCATGACCAGGTACTCTCCCGCCACTTCCAGATTGAGCCCTTGCAGTTCGTCCAGGGCGGCCAGGTATTCATTGGTGACCTGGGAGATGGCGATGGCGCAGATGTCGAGGCGGTTCTTCCGGATCAACTGCAGAAGAAGATCCAGCGGCCCCTCGAATCCCGACTGTTTGACCAGAAAAGCCACGCCGTCCTCCGCTGGAATATGGCTCTAAATGGGCCGGAACAGGAAACGGATGACCTGTTCCACGATGACCACTTCGGATCCGGCCAGCCACCCCACCAGCAGATTGATCACCGGGGCCAGGACCAGTTCCCAGAAACGGGTGAAAAAAACCAGCAGGATGACCAGAATGAAACCGAAAGGCTCGACCTTCATGAGCAGGGAAGCCTGCTTCCGGGGCAGGATGCCGGCCAGGATGCGTCCCCCGTCCAGAGGGGGGATCGGCAGCAGGTTGAAAAGGGCCAGAATCACGTTGATGTAGAGACTGAAAGCGGTCATGAACACCACCGGCCGGAAAACGAAGAGGAAGTGGGACGAGGCGACGTCAAGATGTTGGGCGGCCACCATCATGCCCCGCAACATCAGCGCCGAAAGACAGGCGAGGGCCAGGTTTGCGGCGGGCCCCATGAAGGAAACCCAGGTCATGTCCCGTCTCGGGGAGTTGAGGTTGTTGACGTTGATGGGCACCGGCTTGGCCCAGCCGAAGCCAAACACGAGCAGGGCGATGGCGCCGAAGGGGTCGATGTGCTTGAAGGGATTGAGGGTCAGCCTTCCCAGCAGACGGGCGGTCGGATCGCCAAGCTGCTGCGCCATGTAACCATGGGCGATTTCATGCGTCATCACGGCCAGCAGAGCCGGAATCAACATGATGGAGATACGTGCCAGGATGTTTTCCATAAAGTAATCCTCACCACCTCGCCCCGGATTAACCTTCCGGCGAGGGAAACATGCGTTTCACGAAATCGATTTCCTCGTCCCTGCCGCTGACCCAGCCATCCAGCCTGGCGTCCAGCAGCGCCTTGAGAATCCGCTGGAAGATTATACCGGGCCGGTAACCAAGTTTCATGAGATCCTTCCCGGTCAGTTCGGGGGCAAGGTTCCGCCAGTGGGAAATGAACTGGGAGAGGAGGCGGCGGCTCTCTTCCCCTTTGGCCAGCGCCATGCCGTAAAGAAGCATCTCCAGGGGAAGCGGTTTCAGCCGGGCAAAAATCTCGCTGGGGAGGACCCTCTCCCCCAGTTCACAGCGCCTTTCCAGGTGCCTGAGAAAATAATGAAAATTTTTCCGTTCGGAGGTCAACAGTTTTCTGTAATGCCTGGGAATGGCAAACCGGCCGCAGACCCCTTGCATGGCGTCATCGTCCAGTTGACAGGTCAGACACAGGAAGAGAACCTGCCAGCGACGAATTCTCTCCTCCAGAAAAAGCAGCTCGTACCAGTTCATGGTCCTGAAGGCTTCGGTAAAGACCTCTATCACTGCCGGCGTGAGAACCAGGGAGGGATGAAGGAACTTGAAGACATCGAAAACGGCCATCCTTTTCAGCGCCGGCAGGGGATCGCTTTCCTTGAGGATGATGATCAGCTCGTTGAGCAGGCGGCCGCCGCTGACCCGGTTGAGGAATCCCTCCCGGACGGCGCCGCGCAGAAGGGACTCGGTATCCTGGCTGATGCGGAAGCCGAGCCGCTGTTCCAGGCGGATGGCGCGGAAGATGCGGGTCGGATCCTCGACGAAACTGAGATTGTGCAGCACCCGGATGGTCCCCTCGCGAAGATCCCGCTGGCCGCTGAAGAAATCGAGCAGTTCCCCGAATTGTCCCCGATTGAGGGCGATGGCCAGAGTATTGATGGTAAAATCGCGCCGGTACAGATCGATTTTGATGGAGGCGTATTCCACCTGGGGGAGCGCCCCCGGCTCGAGGTAGTACTCCAGCCGGGCGGAGGCCACATCGATCTTGAAATTGTCGGGAAAGATGATGACCGCCGTGCGGAATTTTTCATGGCTGCGGATCCGGCACTGGTGGCTGCGGCGGAATTCTTCGGCGAAGGCGATACCGTCTCCGTCGACCACGATGTCGATGTCGAAGTTTTCCTTGCGCAACAACAGATCGCGGACAAATCCGCCGACTACAAAAACCCCCATGCCGAGGCGGTCGCCCACCTCGCCGATGCCCTGCAGCAGCCGAGTCCTTTCGGGGTTAAGCTGGAGACGGAGCAGCCGTCCCACCTGTTTGCGCAGAAAGCCCTTCTGACCCCCATTGCGGGCCGACTTTTTCTGCCCGGAAAAGAGGCCGGCGCCGGAAACCAGTTGGCGCAGCAGATCGGTGCGGGTCAGGGCGCCGAGCAGCCGCCCCTCGGAAACCACCGGGAAAAAACGCTGGTTTCCCTCCAACAGCAGTTCCTGAAGCACCCGGATCGGCGTTTCAGGGCGAACCGAGACAAATTCGGTGCTCATGTACTCAGTCACCGGCGTCGATGCCAAACCATGGTAAAAGGCCTTGTCGACCAGTTGCCGGGTGACGATTCCCAGGACGGCGCCATCCCGCACCACCGGCATGGCATTGAGGTTGTACCGGTTGAGGATTTCCCGCGCCCGGCCGATGGAAGCCGATTCGTCGAGGCTTCTGACCGGCGACGACATGATGTCGGAGGCCGACGAGCCGCGCCGGACATGCTTTTCCAGCACCAGCGGAAGGCGCTCCAGAACCTGGATCAGGGTCAGGTCGCGCACCGCCGCGGAGGCGGCGAAGCCGTGCCCGCCGCCGCCGAATTCGGCCAGAATCTGGCCCATCGGAACTTCCGGAAGCCGCGAACGCCCGACCAGAAAAATCCGCCCCTCCATGCGCACCGCCACGACCAGGGCGTCGAGGCTTTTCATCTCCTGGAGTTTATGAGCCAAAACGGCGATATCCCCGGCGTAATGCTCGGTGGAGGCGTTGGCGACGGCGACCTCCAGACCCTGAACATGAAGCATGGTCAGGGAACGCAGCAGCTGGTGGAGCAAAGCCACCTGCTCGGCGGTGAGTTCGCGGGTCAGAAAATCGCTGACCGTGTTGAGATTGGCGCCGCAGGATAGGAGAAAGGCCGCCGCCCGGTAATCCCTGAGAGTGGTCGAGGTGGAGAGAAGGCTGTTGGTGTCCTCGTAGAGGCCCAGCATCATCATCGTCGCCTCGTCGGCGTTGGGACGGATATCCCGGTCCTGAAAGATTTCGGCGAAGACGGTGACCGTGGCTCCCACCGCCTCGATATGTTCCACCGCGCCGTGGATATCCCCCTGCCCTTCCACATGGTGATCATAGAGATGAATCTCCAGGCCGGGACGCCGGGCCACCTCTCCGAAGGGGCCGATGCGACTGCTCTGCCGCACATCCACCAGAATCAGTCGGGAGATGGCGTTCAGGTCGATTTCTTTGATCCGCTTGAAATTGTAGGCATAGAGGGCGCTTTTGAGAAAGAACTCGCGGAGGCTCCGCTCCTGACCACCGGCGAAGACCATTTCGGCCTCGGGATACAGCCTTTTGGCGGCAATCATCCCGCCGAGGCAGTCGAAATCGGCATTCACATGGGTGGTGATGAGATCCATGGAAAAGAGGTCCGAACCTGGGTTAGCGGGAAATGAAAGCCCGGCAGCGGCGAAGAATGAAAAGGGACCGTTAAGAGGGGCGGCCTGCTAGTCGACGACCAGGCTGCCGATCAATTCGCGGATGTAGTCGATCCCCTGCTCCCGGCAGAAACGGGCCAGGCCGTCGGCGATGGAAACCATGACCCCCGGCTCGACGAAATTGGCCGATCCGACCTGGACCGCCGTCGCTCCCGCGATGAGGAACTGGAGAGCATCCCCGGCGCTGCAGATGCCGCCGATGCCGATGACCGGAATGCGCACCTGCCGGGCCACCTGGTAAACCATGCGCAGGGCCACCGGCATGATGGCCGGCCCGGAAAGCCCGCCGGTGACGTTGGCCAGCCGGGAACGGCGGCTGTGAATATCGATGCTCATGCCGGTCAGGGTGTTGATGCAGCTGACCGCGTCGGCGCCGGCCTCCTCCACCGCCCGGGCGATGACGGTGATGTCGGTGATATTGGGGGTCAGCTTGACGATCATGGTCTTGGCGATCCGCCTCCGGACCAGGGAAACCACGGCATGGGCGGCCTGAGGATCGGTGCCGAAAACGATGCCGCCCTGCTTGACATTGGGGCAGGAGATGTTGACCTCCACCGCCGCCACGCCAGGAAGGTCGGCCAGACGGGCGGCGACCTCGCCGTACTCCTCCAGGGTGTTGCCGAAGAAGTTGGCGATCACCGGAGTGGCGATCCCCTCCAGATAGGGGAGTTTGTCGCGGATGAAGGCGTCGACGCCGACGTTCTGCAGACCGACGGCGTTGAGCATTCCGCCGACCGTTTCGGCGATCCGGGGAGTCGGATTGCCGGCCTTGGGACGCAGGGACAGCCCCTTGGTGACAATCGCCCCGATCCGCTCCAGATCGATCAGCCGGGCGTATTCCCGGCCGTAGCCAAAGGTTCCGGAAGCAGGCATGACCGGGTTGCGCAGCTCGAGATCGCCGATGGTCACCGAGAGATCCGGCGCTTTTTCCTCGGGTCCCTTCCCCCCTCTGGTCCCTGTCGCTCTTTTATCGCCCGGCAATTCGTCCCTGCCTTTGCGCTGTTTCATGGCCACTGGCTCCAGTCAATGTCGCCGTCCCGGAAAACCGGCCCGTCCTCGCACACCGTCAACTGGCGGGGAGACTGTTCGCTGTGCCCGGCCCCCTTGATCACGCAGCCGAGGCAGGCACCGACGCCACACCCCATCAAAGATTCAAGTGAAACCTGCAGTGGTACACCGTAACTATTGCAAATTCTGTGAATTTCCTTGAGCATCGGCAAGGGGCCACAGGCCATGACCGCCGCCGGCGTGCCCTCTTTGAGGCGCTGTTCCAGAACCTCGGTCACCAGCCCTTTGCGCCCCAGACTGCCATCATCGGTGGAGACATAGGTTTCGATCCCCTGCCTTTCGAATTCGGTAACCGCCAGCACCTCTTCCCGGCAGCGCGCCCCGAGCAGGAGTTCGACCCGCCGTTGCCGGATCAGAGTCTCCCCCAGCATGAAAAGGGGCGCCACGCCGATCCCTCCGGCCACCAGAATCGCCTCGCCGGCGCCGAAATCGACATCGAAGCCGTGGCCCAGGGGACCGAGGATATCGACACGATCCCCGCCGTGAAGGGTGGCCATGATAGCGGTGCCCTGGCCGACCACCTTGTAGAGAAGTTCCAGATACTCGCGGACCGCCAGGCCGTCGCATTCGGCCGGGAGAGAGCCGGTGCGGAAGATGCAGAAGGGGCGGCGCAGAAAGGGCGCGGGATTCCTCTGGATACGCATCATGACGAACTGGCCGGGAAGCAGCCCTTCCTCGAAGCCGGGCGCCAGCACCCGCATGCGGAAAAAGCCCGGCGAAATTTCCTGATTGGACAAGATGGTGGTATTAAAGTCCTTCACACCTTTTTCCTTATCAAATGGGCTCTTTTTCCAAAACGTCAGAAATTCGGCCACTTGTCACTGCTTTTTCCACCTGGAAACAGTTTTAAGTTTTAAGTTTGTAGTTTTAGGCTCTTGCCCTTCGCCACTCAACACTTAAAACCTAAAACTTAACACTCGTCACTTCGTCACTTGTCACTTCGTCACTGCCTTTCCCTAAGAGCCACGAACCACGAGCCACCAACTGGTTTTATCGTCACTTGTCATTCGTCACTTGCCCCTGCTTTTTCCCACGAGCCACGAGCCACCAGCCACTAACTGGTTTTTTCGTCCCCGCCTTTCCCCACCGACCACTCCATCAGCAGGGCAGCCTCTCCGTCGGCATAGTATCCTTTGCGGGCGCCGTATTCCTGGAATCCGCAGCAACGGTAGAGAGCGATAGCCCCTTTATTGCCGACGCGGACCTCCAGAAAGGCCTTCTCCGCCCCATTCTCGCCGAGAAGGGCGTTTTCCAGCAGGCCGCGGGCGCCGCCCCGCCTGCGGAAACGGGGGGAAACAACCAGATTGATGATACTGATTTCCCCCAGCAGAAAATGATAACAGAGATAGCCGGCCGGTCTTCCCTCAACCAGCAGAAGATCGATACGGGAATGGGGATTTTCCATCTCCCCCTGAAAAAGCTGCTCCGGCCAGGGACGGAGTTGGGATTCCTCCTCCAGTTGCACCAGGATGGCCAGATCATCGGAACCGGCCCGCCGGATGGTCATCGCACCCCCGGCGCATCCGCCGGTTTTCCCTGCCGGGGCGACCCCTTTCACAATCACATCCCTTTCCATCGCGCCACCGGGCCGAACCTGACAAACCGCTTCGGCCGACATGTTCGATCATCATAATTCAAGCCGTTCGAGGTGTAAAGATCAATGCCCCGCCAGGGCCCCAAAGAGCCTGAACTCCGTCCTGTTTGCTGTTGACATTGCAGCCGGTATTGGTATAAGAGGAGGGACCCCGACCGTCATCATGAAAAGGAAAAATAAAATTGGAGAACAAGGAATCGACAACCTACCGGGATGCCGGCGTCGACATCGATGCCGGAAACCGTTTTGTGGAAATGATCCGCCCTCTTGTCAAGTCAACCCTGCGCCCCGAAGTGAAGACCGACATCGGCGGTTTCGGGGGACTTTTCTCCCTTCATGCCGAAAAATACCAGAATCCGGTGCTGGTCTCCTCGACGGACGGGGTCGGCACCAAACTTAAGATCGCCTTCCACCTCGACCGCCACGATACCGTGGGAATCGACCTCGTGGCCATGTGCGTCAACGACATCATCGTTCAGGGGGCCGAGCCCCTCTTTTTCCTCGATTATCTGGCCAGCGGCAAGCTCTCCGTGGAAAAATCCTACCAGATCGTCAAGGGGATCAGCGAAGGATGCCGGCAGGCCGGCTGCGCCCTGATCGGCGGCGAAACCGCCGAGATGCCGGGCATGTACGCCGAAGGCGAGTACGATCTGGCGGGATTTACCGTCGGCGTGGTGGACAACGCCAGGATCATCGACGGATCGGCCATCACCGTGGGGGACAAGGTCATCGGCATCGCTTCGAGCGGCCTCCATTCCAATGGCTTCTCTCTGGCCCGCAAAGTCCTCCTCGGCAACCATCCGGAACGTCTCGACAACATCTTCCCCGAACTGGGCCGCAGTCTTGGCGAAGAACTGCTGACCCCCACCCGCATTTACGTCAAGACCATTCTCAACCTGTTGCGGGATTTCACCATCAAGGGGATGGCCCACATCACCGGTGGCGGCCTGATGGAAAACCTTCCCCGGGTCCTGCCCAAAAACTGCCGGGCCCAGCTGGATCGAGGCTCCTGGGAGATTCCTCCCATCTTCAGCCTGATCCGCCGGGAAGGGAACATCGACGACGAGGAAATGTTGCGTGTTTTCAATCTCGGCGTGGGTATGGCCCTCGTGGTCCCCAAGGAACAGGCCGAGGACATCCTCCAGCGCCTCAACGGGCTGCAGGAAAAGGCCTTCCTGATAGGGGAAATCAACCCCCGCAATCAGGAGGAGGAGCAGGTGGCCCTGGTTTAGCCCCGCGTTTTTCTTCAGTTACCGCCCATGGAAAAAAAAATCCGTATCGGAGCCCTCGTTTCAGGCCGGGGAACCAACCTGCAGGCCATTGTCGAGGCCTGCCGCCGGGGATTCATCGACGCCGAGGTGGTTCAGGCGATCACCAACAGGGCGGAGGCCGGAGCCGTCGATCGCTGCCGGAAGGAAGGAATCCCCTGCCTCTTCATCGATCATCGCAATTTTCCGAACCGGGAGGGATTTGACGCCGAGGCGGTGGCCGCTTTGCGAAAAGCGGGGACGGACCTGGTGGTTCTGGCCGGTTTCATGCGCCTTCTGACGCCGGTTCTGGTCCGCGCCTTCGCCGGCCGCATCATGAACATCCACCCCTCGCTGCTCCCGGCTTTTCCCGGCCTTCATCCCCAAAAGCAGGCCCTCGACCATGGGGTCCGCTTCAGCGGCTGCACCGTGCATTTCGTGGATGAAGGGGTCGACAGCGGTCCGATCATTCTTCAGGCCGTGGTCCCGGTGGCGGACGATGACAGCGTGGAAAGCCTGCAACGGCGCATCCTCGAACAGGAGCACATCATCTATCCCCAGGCCATCCGGCTGTTCGTCCAGGAGCGTCTGGCAATCGAAGGACGGCGCGTCCGCATCCTTCCCCCTAAAGATTCCTGAGACATTCCCGGAACCGAAAAATGCCCACCACCATTCTGGTCAGCGCCTGTCTTTTGGGAATCCACTGCCGCTATGACGGCACCGCCAAAGCGGATGTCCGGGTCAAGGACTATTTGTTCAGGAAAGGGCTGATTCCGATTCCGGTCTGCCCCGAACAGCTGGGCGGACTGCCCACGCCGCGCCTCCCCTGCCGTTTCACCGTGGGAAGCGGCCGGGAGGTCCTTGCCGGCGCCGGTGAGGTCGTCACCCGCGACGGACGCACGGTGACCCAGTCGTTCCTGAACGGCGCCCGGGAGACCCTGGAGATCGCCGGCCAATGCGGCTGCCGCCTGGCGCTGCTGAAGGAACGGAGTCCCAGCTGCGGTGTTCGTCAGTGCTATCGGGGGGAGGTTTTGTCAACGGGCATGGGGGTCGCCGCCGCGCTCCTGAGCGAACACGGGATCAGGGTATTCAGCGAAGAGGAACTGGCGGAGCTGGACCGGTTCCTGGACAAGACGGGAACATGACAGGGCAAAAAACCCTTGTATTAATATGCAGGAAATGATAGAAAAAATAGATTTGTCAAATCATCCCAGGAGGTTTCAAAATGTCCCGTATATGCGATGTCTGCGGTAAAAAATCGATAACCGGCAACAACGTCAGCCACGCTCACAACAAGACCAAAAAGACCTGGCTGCCCAATCTGCAGAAGATCAAGATCGCCGACGGCGGCGGCACCAAAACCATCACCATCTGCACCCGTTGCATCCGCAGCAAAGCTGTCACCAAAGCCGTCTAGGCAAGAAGCCGCTCCTATAAAAATCGCCCCCGCCCCGCAAACTCTCCCAGGTAAACGCTCCGAATCGCTGTGTCGCCCTTCGGGCGTTTATCTGGTGATGAACTCCCTGCGCCGCCCTTCCGAAAGAGAATCCCTGCTCCGCAGCTTCAGCTTCTGACCCGCTCCACCCGATAGACATCCTTCACTCTCATCAGGGAGTTGAACACCTTGTTGAGATGATTCAGGTCGTTGACCTCGATCTCAAAGAGGTTGATCCCGTGGTCGCCATTGCCGGAGGTGATCGTGGCGCTGACGATGTTGGCCTCGCAATCGGTAATGGCGCCGGTGATGGCGGCCAGCACCCCTTTCCGGTCATGACACAGCACTCGAATCTTGACGGAACGGTTGGCGCCCTCCCGTTCATCCCAGGTGACCTCCACGCAGCGTTCCGGATCCTCCTCGAGGATGTGGGGGCAGTCGGCGGTGTGCACGGTGATTCCCCGTCCCCGGGTGATGAAGCCGATGGCGGCGTCGCCGGGCAGGGGGTTGCAGCATTTGGCGAAGCGGAACAGGACGTTGTCCAGCCCATGGATGCGAATGGCCGAGGACGGCGTCGGGCGGGTCTTCCCCCCCGGCGCGGGGAGGGCCGCCGCGGGTTCGGGGCGTTCCACCTCGGGCAGCACCCGGGTAACGATCTGGCCGAGAGTGACCTTGCCGTAGCCGAGGGCGGCCAGGACATCCTCATCCCCCCTGAAGCCGAGATCGCTGATCGCCTTCTGAAAGGCCTCCCCGGCCAGGGTCTTCTTCAACCCCATGCCATGCTTGCGCAGTTCCTTTTCGAGCAGCTCCTTGCCGATTTCGATGCTCTTGCTGCGCTCCTCGGTCTTGATCCACTGGCGGATTTTGTTGCGGGCCTTGGTCGTCTTGGCGAAATTCAGCCAATCCTTGCTGGGGGTCTGGTTGGCCGAAGAGACGATCTCGATGATATTGCCGTTGACCAGTTCGGTCCGCAGCGGCACCAGACGGCCGTCGACCTTGGCGCCGGTGCAATGATCTCCCAGCTTGGAATGGACGCTGTAGGCGAAATCGATGGGGGTCGAGCCTTTGGGGAGTTCCTTGACCTCTCCTTTGGGGGTGAAGACGAACACCGAATCGGAGAGCAGATCGAACTTCACCGAACGCATGAATTCGCGGGAATCGGTCACTTCCTGCTGCCATTCGAGCAGTTTCCGCAGCCAGGCCATTTGACCGTCTTCGCCGGCATCGAGGGAGCCGGCGACCCGCCCCTCCTTGTACATCCAGTGGGCGGCGATCCCCTCTTCCGCCACCCGGTGCATCTGTTCGGTGCGGATCTGCACCTCCATGCGCTCCCCGTAGGGGCCGATGACGGTGGTATGGAGGGATTGATACATGTTGGCCTTGGGCATGGCGATGTAATCCTTGAACCGCCCCGGAATCGGCTTCCAGGTGGAATGGATGATGCCCAGCACCGCGTAGCATTCACTCAGTTCACCGACGATGATCCGGAAAGCGGCGAGATCGTAGACCTGATCGAAGTCGATCCCCTGCCGCTCCATCTTGAGGTAGATCGAATAGAGATGCTTGGCCCGCCCGGTCACCTTGCCGACCAGGCCGTGTTCGGCCAGCTTCTGCTCGATCTTTTTCTTGGCCTCTTCAATATATTCGTCCCGTTCCCCCTTCTTCTTGGCCACCCTGGAGGCCAGCTCGTAATAGACCTCCGGCGTCAGGTAGCGGAAGGAATAGTCCTCCAGGTCGCACTTGATCCAGCTGATCCCCAGACGGTTGGCCAGGGGAGCGTAAATGTCGAAAGTCTCCTGAGCCACCACGCGGCGCACCGCCTCGGGTTGCTGAGACAGAACCCTCATGTTGTCGAGGCGGTCGGCCAGCTTGACGATAACCACCCGAATGTCCCGGGCGGTGGCCAGAAGCATCTTGCGGAAGTTTTCCGCCTGCCGCTCGGCCACGTTGCGGAAAGACATCCTGCCGATCTGGGTGACGCCTTCCACCAGTTCGGCGACGACCTCCCCGAACAGGGATTTCAGTGTCGCCGCATCGGTCAGGTTCTCCTCGAGGACATCATGCACCAGCCCGGTGATCACCGAATCCAGATCCATTCTCAGACGGGCCAGAAGATAGCCGACTTCCAGGGGGTGGTTCAGATAGGGTTCACCGGAGAGATTTTCCTCCCCCTTGTGAACCTTGGCGCTGAAAACATAGGCTTTTTCGAGAAGGTCCAGATTCACGTCCGGCTGATAGGAGCGGACTTCTTCCAGAATGTCGTTCAAACGAACCATGACGCCGCTTTTCTCCCCGATGAATCAAGATTGAATGAACAAATACAAAGAATGGGGTTTGGAAAAAAGGGCCGTGAAAGGGCCTGCAAAGCAGGAAAAAAAGGGATGCGGAGACAACAGGATCTGACCTTTTTGCCGCCGCATCCCGAGGATGGATCAGGCCTCG
This sequence comes from Desulfuromonadaceae bacterium, assembly GCA_012512925.1. Lineage (GTDB taxonomy): Bacteria > Desulfobacterota > Desulfuromonadia > Desulfuromonadales > JAAYDE01 > JAAYDE01. The sequence continues at coordinate 815 of JAAZDE010000142.1, read as the reverse complement.
CCGCTTCCCTTCCCCTGCGGAACCTGATAGTCGATTTGTCCCGCGGCGATTTCGCGCAGCGCCAGGACAACCTTTTTATTGTCGCTGGCATTCTCGATCAGGGGTTGAGAACGGCGGTAGAGCTGTTTGGTGCGTTTGGCGGCCACCATCACCAGCAGAAAGCGATTGGGAACGACCTTAAGGCAGTCTTCAACGGTAATTCTCGCCATGGGAACATTTCTCCTTTTGTTACCCTAAATGATAGAAATGGAAAGTATAAACAATTTATCGGTGTCAAGAACCAGGTTTTAAGTTTTAGGTTTCAAGTTTTAAGACTTCCGGTCCTCGCCCTTCGTCACCCGTCACTTCGTCACCCGTCACTTCGTCACTTCGTCACTTGTCACCCGTTACTGCTTTTTACCACGAGCCACGACCTGATTTTATCCCCTACCAGTCACCAGTCACTAGTCACCAATCACCGGTTTCCACCCCCGGAAAAAATTTTTCAACGAACGCCAACCGCCTCGCGGTGCGGCAGCGTTCGGCAAGAACGATCGCCTTCAGTTCCTCCAGGGCGCAATCGAAATCGTCGTTAATCACAATGTAATCATACCAGGAAGCGGCGGCAATCTCCCGCCGGGCGTTGCGAATGCGAACCTCGACATCCTGCGGCGCATCGGTGTTGCGCGTCCTCAGCCGCCGGTCCAGTTCCTCGAGGCTGGGCGGAAGGATGAAGACGAACACCCCATCCTCAAAGCTCTGCCGAAGAAGGGCCGCGCCCTGGCAGTCGATGTCGAGCAGTACATCTTGACCCTGTCGGCGCGCCTCGTCAAGGG